>NZ_JBFTMM010000023.1:0-88412 GCF_056396945.1 Pseudomonas sp. 05N432
TAATGCCGGCGCCGCTTTGCACAGTGACCTTATGACCCTGGCCGATCAGCTTCTTGATGGTTTCCGGGGTTGCAGCAACCCGCGTTTCACCGGTCTGGGTTTCGAGAGGAACACCAATGTGCACGTCAAATCTCCTGCTTGATCTTATTCTTGGAAGGCCAGCGCACTGCGGAGGGTGCGGCTGGGGYGGCCGATCAGCACGATCCCGCCAACTCAGGGCGGGGAACGACATTTTGCGGGCGAACATAACGCCCTTCAGGGACGGATTATGGGAGGGAGCATAAAATTAACTACATGCAACCCTGTGACAGAATGTCGCATTAACAGCCTTAAATCCTTTATAGGTCGCGGGCTGTAGGGGTGATGGTCGCATTCAAAGCATTTTTGCTCGCCAGTCCATTGGGGGGATAAGCAAGCGCTTTTTGCTCGGTTCGTGCTGGATCAGAAATGGGCGGATGCATTGTTCGAAAACCGACCGCTGCGTGTCGGTGACAAACACGTTGTTGTTCCCAGGAGTCCTTTCCCACAACTGCTACCGTAATGCCCACCGCCTATAAGCAGAGGCACTGATTCAGGTTTTTCCACTTTTAACCCAAGCCCTTGCGACCCTCCAAATAGAGACATCGTGGTGTCGTTTTTTGAATGCATGGAAAGGTCCAGTTAACTTGGGCGTGACTTTTGCAGGTAATTACAAATAGCCCACCCTGCTTTGGATGGGCAATAAAAAGAGCCTCCGCCTGAGGCCATTCACCTGCTTTGCGTTAGGAGATACCGCGATGACGACGTTCAACTCCGGAGCTAAATCCCAGAACCATGCGCCTCAGTCCATCGGTTTTTTACTGCTGGACAATTTCACGCTGATTTCTCTGGCCTCCGCCGTCGAACCCCTGCGTATGGCCAACCAATTGTCCGGTCGCGAGCTGTATCGCTGGACGACCCTCACCGCCGACGGCGGTCAGGTCTGGGCCAGCGACGGCTTGCAGATCACCCCTGACGCCGCTATGCACAAAGCACCGACTCTCGACACTGTGATCGTCTGTGGTGGTATAGGCATTCAGCAGACGGTGACCCGCGCACACGTGTCATGGCTACAGAGTCAGGCGCGTCAGTCCAAACGCCTGGGTGCGGTGTGCACCGGCAGTTGGGCCCTCGCCGGTGCCGGTTTGCTCGACGGCTTCGATTGCAGCGTGCACTGGGAGTGTCTGGCGGCCATGCAGGAAGCTTTCCCGCGGGTGGTCATGAGCACGCGTCTGTTCACCCTGGACCGTAACCGTTTCACCAGCTCCGGTGGCACCGCGCCATTGGACATGATGCTGCATTTGATCAGCCGCGATCACGGCCGTGAGCTGTCGGCGGCGATCTCGGAAATGTTTGTCTATGAGCGCATCCGCAACGAGCAGGATCACCAGCGCGTGCCGCTCAAGCACATGCTCGGCACCAATCAGCCGAAGTTGCAGGAAATCGTTGCGCTGATGGACGCAAACCTTGAAGAGCCGATCGACCTTGGCGAACTGGCGGTGTACGTCTCCGTGTCGCGGCGTCAGCTGGAGCGGCTGTTCCAGAAATACCTGCACTGCTCGCCGTCGCGTTACTACCTTAAGCTACGGCTGATCCGCGCCCGGCAGTTGCTCAAGCAAACGCCGATGTCGATCATCGAAGTGGCCTCGGTCTGTGGCTTCGTGTCCACACCACACTTCTCCAAGTGCTACCGCGAGTACTACGGCATTCCGCCACGCGACGAGCGTGTAAGCTCCAACACCGCGCAACAAGTGGCGATGATGCCGATCCCGCAAGCTCTGGTGCTGTCGCAGCTGTCCGGACCGCTGTCGGCGCTCAGCCAGGCCCGCAACGAATCAACCTTTGCCAGCGTCCGGATATAGATGTCGGGATTTAATCCCACCAATGTCTGGAAACGGTGCCTGATCGTAATGACGAACTGACTTTGGTCGTACCTGTCGGCCATGCACTGGTCTCGCGCAAGTCAGTACGCTTCAAGGAAGTCTGGGGGCATGAGTTTGTCGGACCTCACCGCGATGGCAGTGCCTAATGGTACTGAATTGCTCATTTCTCATGAATAAAGGTGCTAACTCAGCCCTTGCCACTTGCAACTAATTGCTCTTGCGACCTTCTATAATCAAAAAATGGTGGGGTTAATTTCTAAAAGTCATTGGAGCTCAATTTGTCTTTGGCATGACGCTTGCTCACGTCACTGCCAGTAGCCCGCCATTTGCTGGACAGGTAATAAAAAGAGCCTGCGTCTGGGGCCATGATCTGTCCTGTGTGAGGAGATACCTCAATGATGTCGCAAAACTCCGGGGCCCACCCCCAAAACCGCATCCCACAATCCATCGGCTTTCTGTTGCTGGACAATTTCACGCTGATTTCCCTGGCCTCGGCGGTCGAGCCGCTACGCATGGCCAACCAACTATCTGGTCGCGAGTTGTATCGCTGGAGCACCCTCACCGCTGACGGCGGTCAGGTCTGGGCCAGTGACGGCCTGCAAATCACACCGGATGCGTCCATGCACAAAGCCCCGCCCATGGACACCGTGATTGTCTGTGGCGGCATCGGCATTCAACGCACGGTGACCCGTGAGCACGTGTCGTGGCTGCAAAGCCAGGCCCGTCAGTCGCGCCGCCTCGGTGCAGTCTGCACCGGCAGTTGGGCCCTGGCCTGCGCCGGTCTGCTGGACGGTTTCGATTGCAGCGTGCACTGGGAGTGCCTGGCGTCGATGCAGGAAGCTTTCCCGCGGGTGGTCATGAGCACGCGTCTGTTCACTCTGGACCGTAACCGTTTCACCAGCTCCGGCGGCACCGCGCCACTGGACATGATGCTGCACCTGATCAGCCGCGACCACGGCCGCGAACTGTCGGCGGCGATTTCGGAAATGTTTGTCTACGAGCGCATCCGTAACGAACAAGATCATCAGCGCGTACCGCTCAAGCACATGCTGGGCACCAATCAGCCGAAGTTGCAGGAAATCGTCGCGCTGATGGAGGCCAACCTTGAAGAGCCGATCGACCTCGATGAGCTAGCGGTGTACGTCGCTGTTTCACGTCGTCAGCTGGAGCGGCTGTTCCAGAAATACCTGCACTGCTCGCCGTCGCGTTATTACCTGAAACTGCGTTTGGTGCGTGCGCGGCAGTTGCTCAAGCAGACACCAATGTCGATCATTGAAGTGGCGTCTATCTGTGGGTTCATATCCACGCCACACTTCTCCAAGTGCTACCGCGAATACTACGGCATTCCGCCACGCGACGAGCGCGTCGGCTCCAACACCGCGCAACAAGTGGCGTTGATTCCGTTGCCACAAGCCTTGGTGCTGTCACCATTGTCTAGAGCAATGTCGACGCTCAGCCAGGCCCGCAATGAATCAACCTTTGCCAGCGTCCGGATATAGATTTGTATCACTCAAAGGAGGGGAGGAGGGGGCTTCGTCTATTGAAGACTTTGTATCGAAGTTTCAGGACATTATCAGGAAGTTGAAAATCTAGGAACGCTAGAAATATCAAGGTTTACAGGTAGATAAAGCACCCTTCTGTAAACTTGTTTTTTGACTTGTTAACCACGATGGTTAACAAGTCAAAATTGTGATTTACAACAGCACCGCACTAGAATTTTACTGAGCTTTTCCTCGAGCTAAATTATGGCGAAGTTTCCGGAATATTTCGTGGTAGCAACAGCTCCACGGTACATTCCGCATCTGCATGTAAACAGCCGGAGTTGGTCATTTCCGCGTATGGCCACCCTTGAAATCTGCGCACCAACTCTATGCTGGAAGCTGCAGATTTCACTCAGCGCGGTATTTGAAGTCAGAAAGCAAATCCGTGAACGAGAGACAAAAGGCTCGACTCATACAATTACTTCAGGCAGCGAGAGCTAACCAGGATGAAAACCAGTTCGTTCATGCCTGATCGGATATCTGCCAACAGATGAAGGTTATCGCTCAGGCGTGTGCGATAAGACGCGCGTCAGGCTTCAAATCTGACCACCCGAGCCCCCCACGTAAGAACCCTAAGGAACGCATAATGTATATTATGTTAAATGATGTGTCAGGGCGGAACTTTCCTCCTTGTCCATTTCCGCGATTCTGTGTCGGTTTTTTCACGAACCTGTGCTGACTGGTTTTTCATGAGCGTAGACATCTCTCTTCAGAGTCACGCTAAGATTTGCGTCCATTGACCTGTGTTGCCTAAAGCGAAAGCTGACCGTCTACAATTCTCCGAAACTGTTTCTAATCTTACTACGCCCAATGGCGACCATCGGGGCTGGATCAATTTCCGGAAAATAACGAACTCACTGCCCGGCTTGAGGCTATAGATGCGTCCTGTCTTCCGTTTGTTAGCTTATGGTACTGCCAGCGATATCTTGCTTGGCTGGCCCACAGTTGGACTCCTGAGCAAGCCAATAAGGCGATCAGGGACAACAACGAATCTCAAAATCATTTTCAGGCCCTCTCCTATATTGTCTTGCGGTTTGGTGGTCGCCGCGGTAATCGATAGGCATTCCAACAACAATTTGACGTGGAGCGGCGACGTTTGGAATTAAGACAACTGCGATATTTCGTAAAAATCCTCGAACACGGCAGCTTGGGGCGCGCAGCTCTTGAACTGGACGTCGGCGTATCAGCCCTTAGCCAACAGATCGCGAAACTTGAAAGTGAGCTGTCAACCCGCCTCCTTAATCGCACCACTACTGGCGTCACACCTACCAGCTCCGGTATGGCGTTCCTACACCATGCCCAGCTGTGTTTGCGGCAAGCCGAAAATGCGATCATGGCCGCTCACCGTGGGCGAATGAGTGGGTACGTCACCGTCGGAATGGCGCCCACGACTGCCACTGTTCTTGCCCTGCCATTGATCAACGCGATGCGAGAGCGCTACCCGGATATCCAATTGCACCTGGTCGAGATGCTGTCCGGGCATTTGGCCACACAACTCAATGCTCGCCAGATCGACCTGGCCATTCTGTTTCAACTCGAAGGTGGTAAGCGCTGGAGCGTGACACCGCTGCTCGACGAAAAACTATTTGTCATCAGCTCACCGCACCTGCCCCACGCACCACAAGGAACCAGCGTGCAACTGGCGGATCTGGGGCAACTTCCACTGGTAATGCCGAGTGCGCAACACGGTTTGCGTTCTACGCTGATGGTTGCGTTTGAACGCTCGGGATTGGCTCCCAACATCATCATGGAAGTGGATGGTCTTGCCGTATTGATGAACGCCGTACGCGCAGGTCATGCTGCCACCATCCAGCCCGGTGCGGCAGCGGCGCTCAAAGGTGAGTCGGGACTTTCAGTGGTGGAAATTTCCGATGCTCACGTAGGTCGACGAAACCTGCTGGCGACACTGCCTGATGATGAGCTGTCTCCCGCTGCTCTGGCGGCGCGACTGGTCATCACCGATGTCGCTCGACAGTTGGTCGTTGATCAACATTGGCCGGGAGCGTCGTGGATTGAGGACGTCGCGTCATGATCCCGGCGCACCCTCTTCCCGGTTTCCAATACTGGGGTGTCCGCACCAAAGCCTTTACGAAAACTAAACACCCCCACTCATTTCGCGCCTTTCGACAATAAGCTGACAGCTCTACCTTCTCCCCACTCGCGAGGAGCACTTCGTTCATGCCTCCTTGCGATTGAGGAGTGATGATGATCGACGTATTAGTAATTGGCGGCGGCAATGCCGCCTTGTGTGCAGCGTTGATGGCGCGAGAGGCTGGCGCTAGCGTGATGCTGCTGGAGGGCGCACCGAAAATCTGGCGCGGTGGCAACTCGCAACACACCCGAAACCTGCGATGTATGCACGACGCACCGCAAGATGTGTTGGTCGATGCCTATCCCGAAGAAGAATATTGGCAGGATCTGCTGAAAGTCACCGGTGGGATTACTAACGAAAAGCTTGCACGTATTGTCATCCGCGCCTCGTCGAACTGCCGTGACTGGATGCGCTCCCATGGTGTGCATTTTCAGCCGTCGTTGTCTGGTGCCCTACATGTTGCGCGTACCAATGCGTTTTTCATGGGCGGCGGCAAAGCGTTGGTTAATTCGTACTTCCGTAGCGCCGAGCGGCTGGGCGTCAAGATCCGCTACAACGCTCAAGTCACTGACATTGAGATGAAGGGCGGAGCATTCGTCGCAGCCCACATTGGTGAACGCGAGGCCAATGGTCAGCGTTTGCCCGCCGAGCGGATCCAGGCCAAGACATGCGTTCTGGCGGCTGGCGGTTTCGAGTCGAACCGCGAGTGGCTCCGTGAGGCTTGGGGTCAAAACGATCGCGGAGAATGGCCGTCAGACAATTTTTTGATTCGCGGGACGCGCTTCAATACCGGTGTACTGCTTCGGCGCATGCAGAGCTTGGGCGCCGATTTTATCGGTGACCCAACCCAAGCGCACATGGTGGCCATCGATGCCCGTGCGCCCCTGTATGACGGTGGTATCTGTACCCGTATCGATTGCGTATCGCTGGGCGTGGTGGTCAATCGCGACGGCGAACGCTTCTATGACGAAGGCGAGGATTTCTGGCCCAAGCGCTATGCGATCTGGGGCCGCCTGGTGGCGGGTCAACCCGGTCAACAGGCCTACTCGATCATCGACCAACAAGCCCTCGGCCGTTTCATGCCTCCGGTGTTTCCGGGCACTAAAGCCAACTCCCTGCAAGACCTGGCCCGCCAGTTGAAGCTTCCCGTGACGCAATTTGTCAAAACCATCGAGGAATATAACGCAGCCTGCCGCGTCGGCACGTTCGACCACACCGCGTTGGACGATTGCCACACAGAAGGTTTGACACCCGCCAAAACCCATTGGGCCCGCCCATTGGTAAAGCCCCCCTTCTGCGCCTACCCACTTAAGCCAGGCGTGACCTTCACCTATCTGGGGCTGGCTACCGACGATACCGCCGCCGTTCACTTCAACGGCGAGGCTAGCCCCAACCTGTTTGTCGCAGGAGAAATGATGGCGGGCAACGTATTGGGCAAGGGCTATACCGCCGGCATCGGCATGGYCATTGGCACCGCATTCGGTCGCATCGCCGGTGTGCAAGCCGCGGCTGCGGCCGGCTTCCTGACCCCTTCCTCCACGGAGCCCCAACATGCAGCTGTTTGATCCCAAGGCACCGGGTAATTTGATTCCCGTACTCAACCTTGATGAAAGCGAAGTTCAGCGACAAATGACCGTTTGCAATGCCTGCCGTTACTGCGAGGGCTTCTGCGCTGTATTTCCGGCCATGACACGACGTCTGGAGTTTTCTCAGGCGGATATCCATTACCTGGCGAACCTTTGCCATAACTGCGGCGCATGCCTGCATGCCTGTCAGTACGCTGCCCCTCACGAATTCGAAATCAATGTGCCCAAGGCCATGGCCAAAGTCCGCCTCGACACTTATGCCGAGTACGCCTGGCCACAGGTGATGGGCAAGTTGTACCGGCGCAACGGGTTGGCTCTGGCGCTGGCATCCGGTGCGGGGTTGGCACTGTTCCTCTGCCTCACGTTGATGGTGATGGGCAATCTGTTTACCGCAATGCCAGGGGGGAATTTCTACGGGATCTTCCCGCATAACACCCTGGCACTTATGTTCGGTGCGGTTTTCGGTTTCTCGGTACTTGCGTTGACGATTGGAGTACGGCGTTTCTGGCGCAACGTTTCACCGGCGGATGCGCCCCAGCAGGAAAAGACAGCCGCTGCACTGGAGGCCACGGCCAACGTCGCCCGACTCAAATACCTGGACGGGGGTCATGGCGAGGGCTGCAATAACGCCGATGATCAGTTCACCCTGTGGCGGCGGCGCTTCCACCACTTCACCTTCTACGGCTTCATGCTGTGCTTCGCAGCCACTGGGGTCGCCACGCTCTACCATTTCCTTCTGGACTGGTCGGCGCCCTACCCCGTCCTGAGCTTGCCGGTGATGCTGGGCATTGCAGGTGGAGTCGGCCTGCTGATAGGCCCCGCAGGCCTGTTGTGGTTGAACCTGCGTCGCAACCCTGAGCACGGCGACGACAATCAGAAACCCATGGATCGTGGCTTTATCGCGCTGCTGTTTCTAGTCAGCGCCAGCGGCCTAGCACTCCTGGCGTTTCGCGAAAGCGCTGCCCTGGGCTTGATGCTGGCGATCCATCTCGGCTTGGTCATGGCGTTTTTCCTGACCATGCCGTACAGCAAATTCGCCCATGGCATCTTCCGCAGCGCCGCGCTGCTCAAGTACTCCATCGAAAAACGCCAACCCAACCCGATCAACGCAGGTAGCGACTGATCGTAGAACCACTCATTCCAATAACAATATTGATCACCTGGGTAACCATAATGAAAAAAACAACTCAAGACAGCCGATCCAAGGGGTCGAAGCTGGGCGCCATCCTGCGGGTCACCAGCGGCAACTTTCTCGAACAGTTCGACTTCTTTCTGTTCGGGTTTTACGCGAGCTACATCTCCCAGACGTTCTTTCCTACCACCAGCGAGTTCGCCTCGTTAATGATGACCTTCGCCGTATTCGGCTCGGGATTTCTGATGCGGCCGCTGGGCGCTATCGTGCTGGGCGCATACATCGACAAGGTGGGCCGGCGAAAGGGGCTGATCGTGACGCTGTCGATCATGGCCGCGGGCACGGTCTTGATCGCCTTGGTTCCGGGCTACGCCAGCATAGGCATCGCAGCGCCGATATTGGTGTTGCTCGGGCGACTGTTGCAGGGATTCTCCGCAGGTGCGGAAATGGGTGGTGTTTCCGTGTACCTGGCTGAAATCGCCACGCCCGGACGCCGGGGTTTCTATACCAGTTGGCAGTCGGCCAGCCAACAAGTGGCGATCATTCTTGCGGCTGCGTTGGGCTATACGATTAACGCGTCTATGGAGGCCGCCGACGTTGCAGCCTGGGGCTGGCGTATCCCATTCTTCATTGGTTGCCTGATTATCCCGTTCATCTTCATCATTCGCCGCTCGCTACAGGAAACCGATGCATTCAAAGCGCGTAGCCATCACCCAAGCGCCAGTGAAGTCTTTCGCTCGATGCGGGACAACTGGCGCACGGTACTCGCGGGTGGTCTGTTGGCGTCGATGACCACCACCACGTTCTATCTCATTACCGTCTACACCCCGACTTTCGGTCGATCTGTACTGAACCTGAGCACCAGCGACAGTCTGGTGGTCACGCTCTTCGTCGGCCTGAGCAACTTCATCTGGCTGCCCATCGGCGGTACGATCTCTGATCGCATCGGACGCCGCCCCTTGTTGCTGGCGGTCTCCTTGCTGTGCATCTTCACCGCCTATCCCGCCATGCATTGGCTGGCCGCGGCGGCAAGCTTCGAACGACTGCTCGCCGTGCTGCTGTACTTCTCTTTTTTCTTTGGCATTTACAACGGCGCGATGGTTGCTGCATTGACTGAGGTAATGCCTCAGAACGTACGAGTCGTAGGATTTTCACTGGCATTCAGTTTGGCAACGGCTGTGTTTGGCGGTTTTACACCCGCCGTATCAACAATCCTGGTGCAGGCAACAGGTGACAAGGCGTCGCCCGCCTACTGGCTAATGTTTGCTGCGTTGTGTGGGTTCACAGCGACGACGATCCTGTATCGCAGGCAAAAAGCAGTGCCAGTCAACGTTTGATGAAAGAGAGGGCTCGGTGGATCTCAGGACGTTGCGCTGAATAAATATCGCGCCTTGGCCTGCATTGACTCGTCTACGTGACGCCATCAGATCACACTGTCCGATTCGACTCTGAGGAAGAATGCCAACGCACTCATGGTGGCGATTGGCAGAAGCGCCTTGCGCAGTCACGCGTGCCCCAGGGTTATTGACGATGGCTAAAGAAATCGAAAATCCATGCATTTCGGTTTGCCAGTTGAGCGGCGATCTGTGTGTGAGTTGCGGGCGTAGCAAGGAAGACATCAGGAAGTGGAAACGCATGAAGCGGCCTGAAAAAATGGCCGCTGTGCAAAGGGCGAATGTGCGTTTGAAGAGTCTAAAGAAAGCGCACTGATAGTCATCTGCCCTAGATAACCGCTTTGGCTCGGTAACTGCATTTCCGACAGCCAAGTGCGGAGGAACGCCCGATGAAGTAGGTGCTGTAGCTGCCCTGCTCATGGGGCCTGAAAGAACGTTTATCACCGGCAGTGACTCCTCATGGACGACGGTGTGACGGCCCAATACTGTGTACTCAATCCAACATCACTTGGTCAGCCAGGACTCGACCGTGGCAGTGCCGTATTCAGCCTTCCACTCTTTCAGCGTCCGGTGATTGCCGCCTTTGGTCTCAACGACTTCGCCGGTGTGCGGTTTTTTGTAGACCTTCACTTGGCGTGGTTTACGAGCCCCGGTCTTGGACTCGGCTGCTGATGCGCGACTAAAAGCTCGGCATATCACTTCTTTCACATCTAACAAAAAGGGCCCTTGAAGGGCCCTTTCGTACTCAAATTGAAATCACCTGGTCAGCAAAGATTCGAAGCTTGCATTTAGGTCACCTCAGATAAGGGGATTCACTTCATCGTCGGCATAGAGAACTCGACTCCCTCCCGAATTCCCGAAGACGGCCAGCGCTGGGTGACCGTTTTACGCTTGCTATAGAAGCGAACCGCATCCGGGCCGTAGGCATGCAAATCGCCGAACAACGAGCGTTTCCAGCCACCAAAACTATGATAGGCGACAGGTACTGGGAGCGGTACGTTGACACCGACCATGCCGACCTTGATGTTGTCAGAGAAGTATCGGGCAGCTTCACCATCGCGAGTGAAGATACAGGTGCCATTACCGTATTCATGAGCATCGATCAGTTGCATCGCCTCTTGCATACTCTGCGCACGCACGATCAACAGCACCGGCCCGAAGATCTCTTCCTCGTAGCAGCGCATGCCGGGTTTGACTTGATCGATCAATGTCCCCCCAACAAAAAAACCGTTCTCGCAAGCTGGAACCTGAATGTTTCGACCATCCACTACGACCTCTGCGCCCTCCTCTTCTGCACTGTCGATGTATCCGATCACTTTTTGCTGATGTTGGCGAGTGATCAGAGGGCCGAAGTCGTTGCTCTTGTCTTGATAGGCGCCGACCTTGAGACGGGTCATTGCTTCGCGCATTTTACTGATCAAGGCATCGGCTGTTGCATCACCTACTGTGACCGCTACAGACAGAGCCATGCATCGTTCCCCTGATGATCCAAATGCAGCCCCCACCAACTGGTTGACCGCATTATCGATGTCCGCATCTGGCATGACGATGGCGTGGTTTTTTGCTCCACCCAATGCCTGGCAACGTTTGCCATTTGCCGCAGCCGTCCGGTAGATGTACTCAGCGATTGGTGTCGAGCCTACAAAACTTACCGCCTGGACACGATGGTCGTGGAGCAAGGTATCAACGGCCTCCTTGTCACCATTAACCACGCTCATGACGCCATTCGGCAAACCAGCTTCCTGCAGCAGTTGGGCGATAAACAGGGTCGAACTTGGATCGCGCTCGGAGGGCTTCAGGATGAAGCAGTTACCGCAGGCAATCGCCATAGGAAACATCCACAGCGGCACCATCGCAGGGAAGTTGAATGGCGTGATTCCAGCAACTACCCCCAGCGGTTGGAACTCACTCCAAGAATCGATATTGGGGCCAACATTTTTGCTGTGTTCCCCTTTGAGCAACTCGGGCACACCACACGCATATTCAACATTTTCGATGCCCCGCTGAAGCTCGCCCATGGCATCGTGGACAATTTTCCCGTGCTCTTCACCAATCATTTGGCAGATACGTTCGGCATTCTGCTCAAGCAGTTCTTTGAAGCGAAACATCACCCGCGCGCGCTTGATAGGTGGTGTGTTGCGCCACTCAGGAAAAGCCGCTTCAGCGGCAGCAATGGCTTTTTCGACCGTTAGTTTCGAGGCCAGCGCAACCTGTTTGGTGACTTCGCCCGTCGCAGGATTGAACACGTCCTGAGTGCGCTCAGTGTCAGTGACAATCTGGCCGTTGATCAGATGACCTACAGTAATCATGTGAGTGTTCCTTATTTTATGTGCGCGGCAGTTACCGCTGAAGTGATAAAGAGGCGTGGTTATCGTTTTGGCTACCAGAGGTTTCGGTAGAGCTCGATCATCTCGTCGACCGAAGGCACCCGAGGATTGTTGCCCGGTGAACCGGATGCGAGGGCTTGCTCAGCCATAATTGGCATCAGTTCGAAGAAGCGTGCGCGACTGATGCCAAAGCCTTCAGGTGTAGGAACTTGCAGCTCGTCATTGAGGGCTTGCAGTTCGACGAGCAACTTAGCGTTGGCGCTGTCGTCGCTGTCCTCAACGGTCGCAACACCAATGGCCCGTGCACAATCGGCGTAACGTTTTGGGGCGCCTGGGATGGAGAAAGCTGTTACGCCTGGCAGCAGCATCGCGTTGGAAAGTCCGTGTGGCACATGGAAAAAAGCTCCAATCGGGCGGCTCATACCATGCACCAGGGCAACCGAGGCTGCCGAAAACGCAACGCCGGCCAAAGTAGATCCCAGCATCAGCGCCTCGCGCGCTGCAATGTCCTGGCCTGCGTGATAGGCCCGGCGCAAGTTCGGGCCAATCAGGCGCATAGCGGCCAGCGCCTGACTGTCACTGTAGAGGTTGGCTTTGAGGCTTACATAGGCCTCAATGGCGTGGGTTAGTGCATCGATACCGGTATCAGCCGTGACACGAGCTGGCAGGGAGAGCGTAAGGGTGTAGTCGACCAATGCGGCCACGGGCATAAACCCGATGCCTACGCAGAGCATTTTTTCGTCGTTCTGTTCATCAGTAATGATGGTGAAACGGGTAACTTCCGAACCGGTACCAGCTGTGGTCGGTACTGCAATGATCGGCAAGCCTTGCTCGCTCACCTGCCGTGGAAATTTATAGTCACGCATCTCGCCACCGAACTTGGCGAGAATGCCAATGGCTTTGGCACTGTCGATTGGACTGCCACCACCCAATGCAATGATGCTGTCATAGTCGCCCGATCTAGCATGTTCAACACCGGCACGAATCGAATCGACCGTGGGCTCAGGAACAGTGTCGGCGAAAACGTCGGCGCTCAAACCTTTGCTTGCAAGTACATCCTGGATACGACCGGCGTAACCGAGTTGCACCATCATTTTGTCAGTGATGATCAATGGTCGATGGCAACCCAGGCTAGCGAGCACATCTGGAATGGCCTCGCTGGCCTTGGCGCCCACCTGCAGGATGCGCGGCAGAACTATTTGATTCGACATGTTGCCTCCGAAAGTTTCCCTGTGGGGGCGTCGACTCCAGGAGAGTGCCGCCCCCTATTTTTCTTGTGATGGAAGTCGCCGAGGTAGATGGGCATTTGTGAAACTTCTTACCCTTAACCTCTGACGGGAATGTCAGCTGGGCAAATACTCTTGGCTCCAGCTGTCGCTGATAACGCTGCGGGTCATGAGAGCGTCAACTTCACTTTCGCTGTAACCGAGTTCACCCAAGACAGATCTGGTTGAAGCGCCAAATTTTTCTGCTGGTGAAAGGCTGCGGATCGCCGCATGGCGCGGGCGTATGGCAAAGGGATCGAGCTGAGTTACGCAGCGCCCACTCGGATGATCGGCATAGACACTGAACGAGTAGCTCCCATTGTCAGTGCCCGGGTAGTTGTCAGCAGGTCGGCTGTAGCGATTGCGGAGATTGTCGATGTTATCCGGGACAGCAGCGGCGACTCCGGCTTCCTGCAAACGGCGTTGCCAGGTTTCTCCCGCCACCTTGGCCAGAGCTGCTCTGAGGAAAGCCACGTGGTCACCTGCCGCAGACAGGCCGTTCAAGCCTTGAACTGCATCCAGTCTGCCCAGATCCGCTGAATCTGCATCGAGGTATAGCCAACCGTCAGCCGTTCGATAGAAACGCGACAGATCGCTATAACCCAACACCTCACGACCCGCCGGCTCATCAAAAGGTGCGCGCCCCGAGTAGTCGTAACAGAAAGGAACTTGAACCAGGTTGCCCAAGGCAGCCAGTGACGTCCGAGCTCGGCTGACCTTGCCTGTTCTGGACTTTTGATACAACGCTGTGGCCACGCCAAGCGCAGCAGCGAAACCGCACATCACATCAATGGTGCCAACATGAGCATGTTCTTCCGGGGTCTGCATACCGCCACCAAACCGCAGCATGATGCCGGTCGTGGCCTGGATGAGATCGTCGTAACCCAAGTAGTCAGTTCTAGGGCCACGGCGCGGGCCACCGAAGCAGTCCAACTGGCAGAAAATCACCTCAGGATTCACCGCCTTCAGGCTGGCTTCATCTAACCCTAAAGGCGCCAGTTGGCGATCAGGCGCATTCATGACAATGACATCCACTGACTTCACCAACCTATCGAATACCTCACGCCCCTCCTCTTGATTGAGGTCGACCAACACGCTTTGCTTACCGCGCGCCGAAGACATACCGAATACCACGGTGTTCCATGGATCGTAATTTGGCTTGGTGGGGTCAAGCTTGATGACATCAGCACCGAATCGCCCGAGGAATGAGGTCGAGTGCGGGCCGGCAATCACGTTGGTCAGGTCGAGGATACGAACACCGTCCAGCCATCCTTTTGAACATGGCTGATTTACGGCTGGCAACTCCTCGCGAGTGCCTTCACTCAAGGTGGCCAATGCCTCCTCGATACTAACTTCTCGTCGTGAGAGCGGAGACAACATCAACTCTGCACTGTCTTCCAGCCAGGCTATAGCGCCGGGCTGTTTCATCAGCCCATATTGATAGTCAGTGACGTCGACCACTAAGCCTGCAGTGTTTGCATGCTCATCGTGCAACCACTCTTGAGTTGAACGATGAGGAGCACCAGGAAACTGCCCTTCACCGAAGATTTTTTCCCATTGCGCAGCCGTCTTGGTCAGGAAGACTTCCTTCATGCGCGCCGAGATAACCTTCGCCCAGTGAGCTGGAAGCGGATAAACACCAAGTGAGGCATCACCTTCCCATTGCGCAAATGGCAGGTAAGGATCTTCAACTTTAGGAAGACCCGCAGCGAGCATTTCCTCGTACAAACCCATTGCCTGTAGGCAGCGTTTGGCATGCGAGCGATGGGAAGGGCAAACTGCGTAGAATTTGCGTCCGTCAGCACATTCATAGGTACGGTAGAAGGGGTCGAGGTACTCCTGCAAATCCTCATAACTGAGGTTCATCGGCAGGTTCTCGGCTCGCCGACGCTCAATCTCTTTTTCACGCAAGGTTTTGTAGCGCGCTGGATAGCCGTCGATCTTGATTGAGTTGTAAGAAAGTCCCTCCATGACCGCCGAAGCGAGCGGCACTTCGATCTCATCACCCATGCCAGTGCGTTGTCTGGATTGCAATGCCAGCACCACAGCCGAGACGGCGAGCATAGTGCCGTAAGCGGATGCGAGTGGCAGTGGCGAAAAGCTCGGGTTAATGCCCATCAATACCCGATTTTGCCCCATATCAGTGAAAACCCCTGAGGCTGAAGCGATAATTGACTCAGTGGCACGCCATTGGCTTCGGAGTTCATCATTCGTTGCAAAACCTGGAATGGACAAGGTGATCAGTTGCGGGTGTTCACGACGCAACTCGGAAAAATCCAGCCCCAGTTTTTTCATCACGCCAGGACGGAAGTTCTCAATCACGATGTCGGCTTTTGCGATCATCTGCCTGGCGTGGTGCAAACCCTCAGGGGACTTCAAGTCCAAGCGTAAGCATTGCTTGTTTCGGTTGAGGACGGCATTCGCCGGGCTATCCCAGAGCGGGCCAGCGGGTGGATCAATATGAATGACCGTGGCCCCGAGATCACCCAGTATCATCGCGACAGCGGGGCCGGCAATGTATTGGCCAAAATCGATAACGTTCACACCGCAAAGGGGTAGCTGACTGAGGTTTGTCATGTTTCACCCGTTATTTTTATTGTCCTGCTTCTTCAAGCTTTCACGCAGGGTTTAGGTTTTCAGAAGCCGTCTGCAGAGGTTCAAAGCGTTTCAGGCTTGGCCCATTGAGTGGCGATCTGGGAGTTACTTTCGAGAAAAGTTGGGGACTGCGAAAGCAATAAAAAAAAACCCTATGGGTTCATTTTTTTTATGCGATAGGAGTAGGATTTATGGATGACCGCTACAAGACGTACGCTGGCTCGCCCCACAGCCAGGCACTTTTCCTCAGAGAATTTTGAGCCATGAAGAAGCGACTACCTCCGCTCAACTGGTTGCGCGCGTTCGAGTCAGCCGCTCGTCACCTCAGCTTTACGGAGGCGGCTGTAGAACTGAGTCTCACTCAGGCAGCCGTCAGTCAGCAGATCAAAGCGCTGGAATCGCAGCTCGGCGCAGCGTTGTTTAAGCGTCTACCTAGAGGCTTGGAACTGACGGAGCCTGGCTTAGCCTTTCTACCCGTTGTCCATGAATCGGTGGAGCGTCTGGCAGCAGCGACCGATGAAATATTCGGTCAAGGGCACCGGAAGGTACTCACAGTGCGCAGCAGTCTGGTTTTCTTTACTCACTGGCTGGCGGGTCGTCTGCCGCGATTTCGTGAGCACCATCCAGATGTCAATTTGCGCATCACCAGCAACATCTGGATGGGCGAAACCGATCTCGAATCCGATCTGGAAATTCGCTATGGCAGTGGAAAATGGACTGGTCTGAAGAGTGAACGTCTGACTTGGGATTTGTTGTTCCCTGTGTGCGCCCCTGATTTGCCCACAATGCAAAAACCCTTGAAAACCCCAAAAGACCTTCGTCATCACGAACTTCTGCATGTCTTGGGTTATGAGGAGGGATGGGGCTATTGGTTGAAAAAGGCCAAGGCCGAGGACATTGACTCATCCCAAGGACTGCAGTTCGACACGCTTATTTCCGCACTGAAAATGGCAGAGCTGGGTCAAGGCGTTGCCTTGGCGCGATCATCGCTCGTCGAGCAGTATCTTGAATCAGGACAACTCATCGCCCCTTTGACTGCAAAATTCAAAACCTCAGAAGCGTTTTACTTAGTGTATTCCCCGCACAAAATCGTCAATCCCCAAGCGGCAGCTTTCGCAAGTTGGCTGATGGAAGAAGCGTCCGCCGCGCGTAGCGAAGAATGAGGAAGTGATTTTGAATCCCTGAATGCCTGAACGCCCTTCACTTTACCCATCAATAGATAATTTTTGTGCGCCCATAAAAAAAATCGCCCCATTGAGCTTTTTTTTATTGCTTTTACCTTCGGATTTTTTTGCCGAGAGTAAAGCCCTGATCGTCTCTTCGGTTGCTCACGCACCCCCGTGCAAAGAGCTCGTGACGGTTTCCCACAAAAATAAAAACGAGGGGTCTCACGCATGAAAAGCGCAACGTTTCTTTTGCTAACCGGCATAGTGTCCTGCAGCGCTTACGCAGAAAACACTCTCACGGTTGTGTCCTACGGCGGCAACCTGACAAATGCCCAGATCCAAGCCGCACACAAACCCTTCACTGCCGCCACTGGTACCCGGGTGATTTCGGAGGACTATTCCGGGGGCATCGCGCAAATCAAGACTCAGGTAGACAGCAAAAAGGTCACTTGGGACGTAGTCGATGCTGAAATACCGAACGTCATTCGTGCCTGTAACAACGGCCTGCTTGAACGAATTGACCCAGCCACCCTGGCACCTGCACCGGATGGAACACCTGCTGCAAAGGACTTTCTGCCAGGAGCCCTGACGGAATGCGGCGTGGCGAGTTACGTTTGGTCGACAGTCATGGCCTACAACACCAAAGCCTTCAAGGGCGAACAGCCCCATACCCTGAAAGACTTTTTCGACACCAAGCGCTTCCCAGGCAAGCGAGCACTGCGTAAAGCACCTCAAGTCAATCTTGAATGGGCGCTGATGGCCGACGGTGTGCCCCGTGAAAAGGTGTACGAAATGCTGGGGACTGAAGATGGCCTGGATCGAGCTTTTGCCAAGCTCGACACAATCAAAAAGGACACCATCTGGTGGGAAGCCGGGGCACAAGCGCCGCAACTGCTAGCCGATGGCGAGGTCAGCATGATCTCGGCTTATAGCGGGCGTATCGTGATTGCGCAGCAGAAAGAGCAGCAGCCGTTCAAAATCGTGTGGGATGGTCAGATGTATGACATGGAGGCTTGGGTAGTCCCTGCCGGCAATCCGAAAAAAGATCAGGCGATGGATTTTTTGAAGTTTGCCACTCAAAGCTCGGTACTGGCTGACCAAAGTAACTATATCGCCTATGGCCCTACACGACTCTCCGCGCAAGCCTTGGTAGACCCAAAGGTCAAACCCAACTTGCCTACTAGCCCTGAAAACTTTGCCAGCGCACTCCAGGTGGACTCCCAGTGGTGGGGAGACCATGCAGACGAATTGAATGAGCGCTTCAACGCTTGGCTGTCCAAGTAACCAAAAACTCAACCACAACCTTGCCGCAGCACACCTGACACACCCCCTTTGGCGGGCCCGGGCGACTTTTCGTGCCCGGCTCCTCTACAGCACCAATAACAAGAGATATCTCCCATGCGTACTGAATCATTCGTTAGCTTTCGAAATGTGCAGAAGAGTTATGACGGCGAACATCTGGTCGTCAAAAACTTCAACCTCGAAATCGAACAGGGTGAGTTCGTCACCATGCTTGGCCCTTCGGGTTCCGGCAAGACGACATGTTTGATGATGTTGGCGGGGTTCGAGACCGTGACTCATGGGCAAATTTGCATTGATGAAAAACCGGTAAATGATATAGCTCCGCAAAAGCGCGGTATCGGCATGGTGTTTCAGAACTATGCCCTTTTCCCTCACATGACCATTGAAGAAAACCTCGCCTTCCCACTGAGAGTGCGCAAATTGTCGCGGCAAGACATCGAAGACCGGGTGCGTAAATCACTTGACCTGGTGGCCTTGGGACAATTCGCAAAGCGAATGCCGGCTCAGCTGTCTGGCGGTCAGAAACAGCGTGTTGCACTGGCCCGCGCATTAATCTTCGAGCCACGTTTGGTGCTGATGGATGAACCGCTTGGAGCGCTGGACAAACAGCTTCGTGAACAGATGCAATATGAAATCAAGCGTCTGTCAAAACAGCTCGGCATCACAGTTGTGTACGTTACTCACGATCAGACTGAAGCCCTTACGATGTCGGATCGCATCGCAGTCTTTAACGATGGAATTGTCCAGCAACTGGCCAATCCGTCCGACCTTTACGAAAAACCGCAGACCGCATTTGTCGCGAGTTTCATCGGCGAGAACAACCGGCTGATGGGGCAGATTATCGAGCGCCAGGAACGTTACTGCCAGGTGCGTGTTGGTGAGCACCTCGTCAAGGCGCTGGCCGTCAATATCCACCCTGTCAGCTCGACCACCACACTGTCGATTCGTCCTGAGCGCGTGCAGATTGGCGCACGTCCAGGTGAGTACGACAACCATATGCCGGCCCGCATTGAGGAGATCATTTATCACGGTGATCACTTGCGAGCGCGCTTGAAACTGGCAGGCAACGACGAGTTCATCGTCAAGATGGTCAACACCGCAGGACACGCTGCTCCCCAAGCCGGTACTTGCATTGATGTGGGTTGGTCAGCCGACGACTGTCGGGCGCTTGACGCCTGAGGCCCTACAACGATTTTACTGTTTTGCCGGAGCACCCAGATGAACAACTCATATACCGTCAGCCCCATGCTAGAGACAGTCAGCGAAACCCTACCTCAAGGAGATCTGAAGTCCAGCCTTGACCGGGCAGAACGTCTAAACAAGACCAAATCACTGCTATTGGTCGTCCCATTGCTGGCATTCATTACGGTATTTTTCTTGATGCCTATCGGCGCGATGTTGCTGCGCAGCATTCAAAACCCGACCCTTTCCACGGCGATGCCACAGACCGCAGCCGCATTAGCCAACTGGGAGGGCACAGCCTTGCCAGACGAGCAGTTGTTCGCCACCGTGGGTCATGAAATCCTCGCCCTGCAAGAGGCCCGACAATTGGACAGTGTCGGCTCCGATCTCAGTAGGGTGATGGGTGACGCCAAGAGCCTGATGGCCCGCACTGCACGTGGCCTAGCCAGCAAGGTCGTCGTGCCAGGTGCGTTTAACACCACAATGACCGGCATCGACAAGCGCTGGGGGCAGATCGGCACCTGGATGCAGTTGAAGAAAATGGCGCCAGCCTACTCCGCAACTAACTATCTCGCGGCCTTGGACTTACGTTATGACGACCAAGGTAAGGTCGTTCAACAACCTGAGAGCCGACGCATCTACGTCAGCATTCTGATCAAGACCTTGATGGTTGCACTGGGTATCACGGCGCTGTGCATGATCCTGGGTTACCCGCTGGCCTACATGCTCGCCACCCTTCCAGCAAAAACCAGCAACCTGTTGATGGTCATGGTGCTGTTGCCGTTCTGGACATCACTTCTGGTACGCACCAGCGCCTGGATGGTGATCTTGCAATCCAACGGTGTGCTGAACAGCACGTTGAACAGCATGGGATTGATCAACCAGCCACTCGAACTCATGTACAACATGTTCGGAACGGTCATTGCTATGACCCACATTCTTCTGCCTTTCATGGTGCTGCCGATGTTCAGCGTCATGAAAAGCATCGACACAACCTATACCCGTGCAGCGCACTCCATGGGCGCCAGTTCGTTCCGCACTTTTGTGCAGATCTATTTTCCCTTGTCTCTGCCTGGATTGAGCGCTGGAGGCATCCTGGTGTTCATTCTGGCGACGGGGTACTACATCACTCCGGCGTTGGTGGGTGGGCGTACCGGACAAGTCATCAGCAATTTCATTGCTTACCACATGCAGACCTCCCTGAACTGGGGACTGGCCGCCGCCATCGCGTCCATCCTCCTGATGATTGTCCTGGTGCTGTACTGGATTTATGACCGGGTCGTGGGCATCAACAATATGAAACTGGGGTAATCGAAATGAGTCTTCCAAGCTATACCAGCCCGATGGGCAGAGTCTGGTTCTTCAGCGTTCGAAGCTTTGCGGTATTGGTGCTGTTGTTTCTGATTTTGCCAATTTTGGTAGTGGTGCCTTTGTCATTTAACGTCGAGCCCTACTTCAGCTTTACCAGCGGCATGCTCAGCCTTGATCCAGCGGCCTTTTCAATGCGTTGGTACCACATGCTTCTCGAGGATCCACTGTGGGTGCTGTCATTCAAGAACAGTCTGCTGATCGCCTTCTGCGCAACGGTGATTTCAACGGCACTCGGGACGTTGGCAGCACTCGGCTTGTGCCGCGCTAATCTGCCGTGCAAGGGACTGCTGATGGGCACCCTGATTTCGCCGATGATCGTACCGGTGATCATCTCTTCTGCCGGCATGTACTTTTTCTACAGCGCACTGGGCATCGGGCAAAACCACCTTGGCATCATTCTGGGCCATGCGGTACTCGGTACGCCATTCGTCATCATCACAGTGACGGCGACATTAGTTGGTTTCGACCATTCGTTGACCAGAGCAGCGACAAGCCTCGGAGCTTCTTCCACCTATACATTTTTCCGCGTGACCTTCCCAATTATTCGTCCAGGGATCATGTCCGGCGCGCTCTTTGCGATGGTGACCTCATTCGATGAGGCGGTGCTGGTGCAATTTCTTGGCGGGGTTGAGCAACGCACCATACCGCGCCAGATGTGGTCAGGCATGCGCGAACAGATCAGCCCAACCATCCTGGCGGCGGCCACGTTATTGATTCTTGGCTCGGTGGCATTGCTGGTCGCTGTTGAACTCATGCGTCGACGCTCGTTGCGCTTACGAGGCATAAAAGAATGAATGCCCCTAAGTCCTGAGGCACGAAATGTAGTGGTCAACTAATTGTAGTGGTCAACTAATCCCGGACACGACGTTAAGTTTTTTCTCGGCCTGAGCTGGCGCCAGCCCACCGTTGAATTGATGGGGCAGAATCCCATCAGGTAATGGCTGATGTCTCGGTGCGCTTCTTGAGCCGTCATGTAGCCCACCCGAGTGAGCCATTGCCCTTGAAGCCGGATGGGTTCATGACGAGACGAATCGGGGCAGCAACGCGGCACGCCAAAACTTCGGCCCCTACGGGATGTAAAGCAGTCTGATATTGCTGTTACGACGCGTTCTGGAGGAGCTGGGATCTGGACTGAGCGGGAATGATGAGCTGTTGCTGGCGCGATGTAGAGTTGCCATTAATGCGATGAGGCCTGCAATTTGTTGGCGTGCTGGCGACCCAATCACGACGTGGCGAGGAGATTGGGCGCGTCCAGTGAGGCGGCTTTGAACACAACGTTGCTACCTCACTTCGATGGATTACAACCCGATGTCTTCGCTGAAGAGTTCGCCACGAAGTTGTAAGTCCAGATTGCAGCCCGGGGTAGCCTCCGCGGCCCTGCAGATATCCTGATTATCGCTTCCCGACAGGTACATGTTTGCCAGCGTAAATGTAGCATCTGCCTTCAGAAGCTTTGCCAGCCGTCTCAGTTCGTAATCGTGGCCAGACTCAATACCGTACCGGAATGGAATCAATTTCTCGCGAATCGCCTTCCCGTTCAACGGGCTGCCCAGGCAGGCTTGCTCGAATTCATCGCCGAACTGGAGCGCTGCGTGTAGCGAATCGCGCGCCATCTCAGGCGAGTCCAGTCGGCTTTCGATGAGGTTGGCAATCATATTGTTCACAGCGAAGTCCATCTTTCCAATGTGCGGCCCGTGATACTACCGGACAAAGGGAGCCACTCATCTCCGCGCAACGACTATCTCAACCGCATCAAGGCCGGTGCAGCGAACTTCGTTTGCGGGGCATCAAAGGACTCTATAGATCTCAGAAATCACCTGCATCGTTGCGTCTTCTATCGCTCCTTCATTACGGCATAAAACCCAGCCGTGATCTGCAATCGCTCGCTCGAACGCCTTGGTACAAGCGACATGTTCTTCCAGCTTATGGATCACCGTACTGCTCAGCCCACGCCGTCGTGCCGCTGCCCTCGCCCATGAAATATCAGGGGCGGTGACAACCCCGACATGCAGGTCTGGCACTCGCACGTTTCGATCAATGTTCAACTGTAGAATCTCTGCGAACGGAATTATCCGGCGAAACGCGGCATCAGACGGGTACCAGCGATCGATCAGGATGATGCTGCCTGGTGGCTGTTTAGCCAATACGTGCTGGGAAATCCAGGTACGGCTATCAGCAAAGCGCTCACAAACCCCCAACTCCAAATCCCGGGTGGGATTTCTGACGAGCTTGTTAACGAGGGCCATTGTTTCACCCCTATAGGGATCGCTTTTTTTCTCGCAAAGTCGGATAACCTTTTTGTTGTCTGCCCTCAGTACTTTCGTAACGGCTTCCAACAGTGTGGTTTTGCCGGTTCCCTTGGGCCCATCTAGAGAAACAAACAGCGAACGATTCATTCTTCACATAACGATTGATATACGTTTTTTTTGCCCGATTCGTTCGCTGTAATCGCTTGGCGCGACTACGCGAATCGAGTGGAGGGCCCTTATGAATAGATATTGATGAACACTCTAACCCGGTTTCTGGCTAACGGGCCTCAAAAAACCGGGGCTACAGCCGCTTATGAACATCGGTCATCGCCCACAAGTTAAATTATGTTTCTGAAAATTGATTGACTTAGTCGACTAGCCTTCAGTACTACCCGGAAGTAGTTCTGAGAATCCACACGGGTGATCATGGAAAATCGGGCATGATCACTGTTCTTGAACAGTCCTGTTTTCTGCACCGCTGTAAAGTCAGCTTCGGCATCGAGAGCAGCCAGCTACATTGGAAAAGCATTAAAGGCACCAGTGATTGGGCCATTGCTGGCAAACAGCCTCGATTCATCGCAATCAGTGGCATGGATTACGGAGAAACGCGTCACAGGCACGGAGGGTAATTTCAGACACTGAGATGGCCCGCTCAGCATTCGGCAGTTGATCGGTAAGCCATCCTCACAACCCTTTGATTTCCCTACTACTCGCACGAACATGGTGAGCAATCGTTGATTAGCGAAAAAATCCTCATGGAAACGCTGTCGCTCTTCTATTCACCGTTTCGCAGATTGCAGTCCAGTCTGCCCCGTATCGGTGCTCTCCTCCCCCTGCGACCCTCATCACAGACGATCTCAGCTGGTCATGGAGTATTTAATGCGGGGCCAGATGCCGTGGCTATCTGACTCGGCTGTTGTTCTTGTGCCACGAACCACTTTCAGGTTTTGCGATAGCTGAACACATAAACTGGACATGAGTCGTTGCCTGCCATCATCCTGCCCCTTCACAAAAAACCTACCTCTAGCCCAGGTTGTTTTGAATCAACGCGGTCGATGTCCGTTTTCGGCCCAGAGTGCCTAGAAAACCGGGGCGATTCGCGCTGATAGAGCATTACGCACGACTATTTGCTTTGTGCGCTCGACACTCGAAATGCAGCCAGGGCTACCGTCGGTCAGGCACTGAAATTCTTAATAAACTTTGACGCATTCAGTGTTTCTCACTCTATGTGGATACGACATTTTGTTGCATCCGCGACTGAACTGAGGAAGAGAATCATGGCTAATATTGGTAAGTCGAACCCAGGAAGCCTCTCCAAAGATCGTGAAAAAACTGACGCCCAAAAAAAAGGCGGGCATGCCTCCAGCGATGAGGCTATGAGAAAAAACCCCAGCAAGGCTCCCGACACGAGTAAAAAAGGTGGTCATCCAACACCCGGTGGTGGCCGCGGCCAATAGCTGATCAGTGGTATGGGGCGCACTGTGAAGGTGCGCTCCGTACCAACGGCACACAGGAAAGCTCGCGTAATGAGCCAGCACATTGTTCATTTCCATTGCCAAATAGACCAGGGAACGACCGAACGTTTTCGAGACCGCTGTCTGGAGTCCATCGACCAGGGCGCTTCATCATTACTACTTAACTTGTCGACGACCGGCGGCAGTACCAACTTCGGCTTCACCCTCTACACCTTTCTCAAATCCCTTCCTGTGCCAATCTCTGCGTTCAATGCGGGCAACATCGAGTCGATGGGCGTCGTCATGTTCCTCGCCGCGAGCGAGCGAATCGCAGCGCCATACTCACGCTTCCTGATTCATCCAATGACCTGGTATTTCAGTCAAAACTCGGTCGACCATTCTCGCCTGCGCGAGTACTTCTCCAGCCTGAATAACGATCTGGAGCGCTACGTCAGTATCTTTGAGCGCGAAACCACACAAGCCAGGAAAAAGCTCGATATCTTCAAATGCCTCAGTGCCGAAGAAAAGCTGATTACCGCCGCTGATTCGATCGCCATTGGCATCTCCCATCGCGTCGAGCAAATCGTGTTTCCCGTCGACGCCATCCATTGCAAGGTCGACGGCGTATGACGGAGCATGCGCAGTGAGTGTGTTGGGTACTGGATCTTTCGCATCGTGCGATTTTGCCCAATGCGAAAGATCGTGAACGGGTTCTAAAACGCGCGTATCAGCAGCCAGCCTGGCAGTTAACCTGAACGCTGGCCCGGCGGATCATTCTAAAACCGGTCATCCGAAATCGGTGTCGTACCGTAGTAGGCATGGATTTCCTTACTCCAGATCGGATCCTGCATATTAGGCCAGTTGTCCTTGTCGAACCCGGGTGCATTGGCGAGGCGTTCCTTGTCGACGCTCAGTACGAAGCGTTTATTTACGGTATCGAGCGTCAATGCGCTCCACGGCACGGCAAACAGCTTCTCGCCCATGCCGAGAAAGCCACCGAAGGACAGCACCGCATAAGCCACCCGACCGCTGTGCAAGTCCAGCATGATCTCCTTGATGTCCCCCAGATTTTCTTCCTTATGGTTGTAAACGTCATTTCCGATGAGAGTGTCTGCACCCATCAACCGAGGTCCGGGTCCCGGACTCATGTTGGGCTTGGTAGCAGCGCTGGCGGTGACCTTGTACATGCCATAGGTGTCGCGTTCTTCATAATTCATGTTCATCTCCTGGCAATAACCACGGGATCAATCGAGCGCAGCGTCAAACCAAGGTTTCGGCGCTGCGTTTGTTCATGCTGTACGCAACCCCGCGGGCAGTCTGTGCGCCAGGGCACGTTGCGAATGAGGAACGGAGCGAAACTTTATGTGGGTTGCCGTACAGACCCCAGACCTCTTTGGGATAACTCTCCTTAAGGTGCGCGTTGGACACAGTGTCCAATGCGCAGGTCTGTTACCTAAATAAAGCCACTGGAGATTCTCATGAACAAAGATCAAGTCAAAGGTAGAGTCAAGGAAGCTACCGGTACGCTCAAGGAAGCTACCGGCAAGGCTGTTGGCAATAAGCGCCTGGAGGAAAAAGGGATAATTGAAAAAAACGTCGGGAAAGTTCAAGCGGGCGTAGGCGATCTCAAGAATGACCTGAAAAAGTGAGCGAAGGAGTCACCCTTCTTATCCTGTTTGAACGAAATTACCGGATCAGAAACCACATTGAGCAACGTATCCGACCCCATATGCACGGCAAATGGGCTGATACTCGGGACAGCCTGAGGCGTAAAATCTCATGTCCATAGCCTATTGGTCGCTACTGATAGGTATCCTGCTCATCACCATGGTCTTGGCTGGAACGCTGCTCGCGCGCTTGTTGCTGAGCAGCGCCATGGTCTATTACGGGGGTTGGCCGTCACGCTAGGGACGTTGGGCGAGCCGATGCTCCTGCGCCAGCGCGGTATGCTCATCTGGTTCGGCATTCGCGGTATTGGTTCGATCTTCTACCTGATGCTTGCGCTGCACAACGGCGTGACCGGTGCCCTGGCGCAGCAGTTGATCACTCTGACACTGGTCACGGTGGCTGTGTCCATTGTGCTGCACGGTGTATCGGTGCGACCGCTGATGAAGTGGTATCGGAGTCGAAAAGCACGTGCAGTATGAACAAACCGGCAGGCACTGGTTGCCTAGGGCTGCTGACACGCTGAATCCCCTTTAGCTCACCAGGAGACCACCATGACCAGCAAACTCGACCAGCAATGCATCGATACACTGCGCTTCCTCTCGGTGGACATGGTGCAAAAGGCCGACAGTGGCCACCCCGGCTTGCCGCTCGGTGCCGCGCCGATGGCCTATGTGCTGTGGACGCGCTGGCTCAGGTTCAACCCGCACAATCCACAGTGGCCCGACCGCGACCGCTTCGTGCTCTCCGCCGGACACGGCTCGGCGCTCCTCTATAGCCTACTGCACCTCAGTGGCTACGAGCTTGAGCTGGAGGAAATCAAGCGCTTCCGCCAATGGGGCAGCAAGACGCCAGGGCATCCCGAGCGCGGGCACACGCCCGGCGTGGAAACCACTACCGGGCCGCTTGGCCAGGGCCTGGCCAACGCGGTCGGCATGGCGATGGCCGAGGCGCAACTGGCCGCCCGCTACAACCGTCCCGGTCACACGGTCGTCGACCACCATACCTACGCCCTCGTCAGCGACGGCGACCTGATGGAAGGCGTGGCAAGCGAGGCCGCCTCGCTCGCCGGCCATCTCGGGTTGGGCAAGCTCACCTGCCTGTATGACGACAATGCCGTTACTCTGGCAGCCGGCACCGCCATGACCTTCTCCGAGGATCGTGCGCAGCGATTCGAGGCCTACGGCTGGCACACAGTATCGGTGGCGGACGGCAACAACCTCATGGCGATAAATGCCGCTCTGCAGGCGGCACGGGCGCAAAGCACGCGGCCGTCGTTAATTCTCGTTCGTACTCATATTGGCTACGGCTCACCCGAGCAGGACACCTTCAAGGCCCACGGCTCGCCGCTCGGCGTGGACGACGTGCGCAAGACCAAGGAGAAGCTGGGCTGGCCGACCGAGCCGGACTTCCTGATACCGGCCGCGGCGTTAGTGCATTTTCGCAAGGCGGTGGAACACGGCGCGCGGAACGAGGCCGCCTGGCGGGTGCGAATGGACGCCTACACCAAGGCCTTTCCAGAGCTGTCCCACGAATTTGAGCAGCGCCTGAACGACGAGCTCCCGTCGGACTGGGATGCAGACATTCCGGTGTTTCCCGCCGATGGCAAGGGGCTGGCCACACGCGACGCCAGCGCCAAGGTGATCAATGCCATCGCGCCTCGGCTGCCAGCACTGAGCGGAGGCTCCGCCGACCTCGACCCCTCGACGAAAACCGCGCTCAAGGGCCTCGGTGACTTCAACCCGCCACCCACCACAGGCACGGACCGGCAAGGCTCTGACGTTGGCGGCTGGAGCCGTGCGGGTCGCAACCTGCACTTCGGCGTGCGCGAACATGCGATGGGCGCCATCGTCAACGGTCTTGCCGCACACGGCGGCTTCATTGCCTATGGCGCGACCTTCTTGATCTTCTCCGACTACATGCGCCCACCGCTACGCCTCGCAGCGCTGATGGGCCTGCACGTAGTGCATGTGTTCACCCATGACAGCCTGGCGCTCGGCGAGGACGGCCCTACCCATCAGCCTGTCGAACAACTGGCGAGCCTGCGCGCCATCCCGAACCTGGTACTGATCCGCCCCGCCGATGCCAATGAAACCGCGGTCGCCTGGCAGGTTGCGCTGACCACTCGTGGCCGCCCTGTGCTGTTGGTCTTGACCCGGCAAGCGTTGCCAACCCTGGATCGCAACCGCTACGCCACGGCCGATGGATTGCGCCGCGGCGCCTATGTACTCAGCGATGCGGCAGACAACAAGCCCGAACTGATCCTGCTTGCCAGCGGATCGGAAGTCGCCTTGATTTTGGCGGCAGGTGAACGCCTGGAACGCGAAGGCATTGCCGTGCGTTGTGTCTCAATGCCGAGTTGGGAGCTGTTCGAGGCGCTGCCGCAGACCGAGCGCGACGCTGTACTGCCGCCGTCAGTCGGTGCGCGGCTGGCGGTCGAGTTGGGCGTGCGCCAAGGCTGGGAACGCTATGTTGGCGCGCAGGGGGACATGCTCGGGGTGGAACGTTTCGGCGCCTCGGCACCGGCCGACATCCTGCTGCGCGAATACGGCTTCAGCATCGACAATGTCTGCGTGCGCGCCAAGGCTCTGTTGGCACGCCTTTAGGTTACTGAGTCAGCGCTCCATCCAGCGCGCCAAGCGTGACCTGACTCGTGGAGGCAAGCGAGTACGATTGTAGGCATCGGCGGCCTTGCGGATCGCCTCCGCCTGCGTGGGATAGGCGTGGATCACCAGGGCCAATGTGCGCAAGCCGACACCCGCCACCATGGCCAGGGTGATTTCGTTAATCATGTCGCCGGCATGGCGAGCGACGATGGTGGCACCGAGAATCTGATCCGTGCGCTCCCTGACGTGGATTTTCACGAAACCCTCCTCCTCGCTGTCAGTCACCGCACGATCGACCTGATGCATGGGAATAGTGAAGGTTTTCACCGGAATATCCTGACGGTTGGCCTCACGCACATACAAACCGACGTGAGCAATTTCCGGATCGGTGTAGGTACACCAGGGGATTACCAGCCGGCTCATCCGCTCGCGACCGCGCAGCAAGGCGTTCTGCACAACAATGCGGGCTGAAGCCAGGGCGGTATGGGTGTACTTGTGCTCAAGACAGACATCCCCGGCAGCGTAGATAAGCGGGTTGCTGGTGCGCAGGAAGTCATCGACACGGACGCCCTCACAGGCGTCGTAGTCGACACCGGCAGCTTCCAGGTTCAGGCCCTGGACATTCGGCGAGTGGCCGATGCCGGCGAGAATCGCATCGACGGCAACCGTATTGCGGTAATCGCCGCTGACCAGGTCGACCAGTTTCTGCCCACCCTCCACCACGCGCACGGCAACGACCTGGGTGTTCAGGCGGACCTCGATGCCGTCGCGAGCGAAGGCATCCGAGAGCAGTTGCGCGGCGTCCCGTTCCTCGTTGCCGAGGAACAGCGGCATGTCTTGCACGATGGTGGTTTGTGCGCCAAGCCGGGAGAAGGCCTGGGCCAATTCACAGCCAAGGGGGCCACCACCAATCACCAGCAGGCGGCGCGGCAACTCGGTCAGATCGAAAACGTTTTCGTTGGTCAGGTAACCGGCTTGCGCGAGACCGGGAATCAGCGGGATGTTCGGGGCCGCGCCAGTCGCGATCAAGGCCTTGCGAAAGCGCAGGGTCTGCCCATCGACCGTCAGCGAGTCAGCCCCCGTGAAGCGCACTTCGCCGAAGAACATATCCACGCCAATTGCGCTCAATCGTGCCGCCGAATCGCCGCCGCTGAGGTGACTGCGGATACGCCGTACGCGCGCCATCGCGGCAGCGAAGTCGACCTGAATGTCGCCCGGCACTTGCGCGCCATAGTGCCGGGCGTCGCGCATTTCGGCATACAATTGCGCCGTCCGGATAATCACCTTCGACGGTACACAACCATTGTTCAGACAATCGCCGCCGATAAACCTGCATTCAATCAGCGCCACCCTGGCGCCGAGCGCTACGGCGGTTTTCGCGGCGCCCAGACCTGCAGGTCCCGCACCGACTATCACCAAGTGGTAGCGCTCGGCAGCGTGCGGATTGACCCAGCGCGGCGGATGCACACTGGCCAGGCGCTGACGCTCATAAGCATCCTGCGGCGTGGTGATCGACCCATCGTAGTCTTGCGCCATCAGCCTGCTCCCGCAAATGGCGATTGCTGCAACCAGCCGCCGTGGAATCCGGCGCGCTGCAAACCGTCGCGGATGTAGGGACAGGCGCGCATCAGCTCCCAAATCCGTTGGCTACGATGGTTCTCGATCATCATCAGTACGATGCCCTGATCGAGCCCGTAGTGCCCTGGGGACACCCAGGGGCGCCCGCGGGCATCGGCGAGGCTCGGATTGAAGCTGCTGGAAAAGCGCCCTTCGGCGCACATTTCCGGGTAGCGTTCCATCATATGCCGCACCGCGTCGAGGACAATTTCCGGCGCAAACGGCAACGACGCCAGCACCGAAGGAGCACACAGTGTGCCGTCATCCGGCCCGTACGGTACGCCACGAGCGGCATAACCGAACAACCGCCGCGGCTCATTGGACAGCTGCGGCTGCTCGTCGCTCGGCCCATCGCACGCGGACAGGCCCCAGCAGTTTTCAGCGTAGCCGGCGAACTCATGCGGGTTACGCCGCGCGTACTCACGCTGGATGTAAGCGGCGCGCCGGCTGTTCTGGAAGTAGTCCGAGCACTTCTCACGCATGAAACCATCGTGGATGCCGCGAAAATCTATCCATGCATGGGAGAAATGGTGGATAAACAGCGGCCCGGCATAGAGATAGTCGTGGTCGTAGAGGTTTTCCCACTGATAGGTGGAGGTCCATGCCCGGTAGCAGTCGCCCACGATCGCACAGCTTGGCGAGCCGAGCGCCAGCACATACAGCAGGATGGCCTCGCTGTAGCCCTCCCAGCCGTAATGCAGGAATCCGCATTCGGGTTTCCAACCCTGCCTGATCGTCTCACCGTTGTCCTGCGCCCAGCGCCAGTCGATGCGTCGATAAAGAAAGTCGGCCAGGCCCCGCAGCTCGTTCTCGTCGGCCGTATCCGCGTCAAAATACACGCTTGCCGTCAACACGCCGGCGATCAGCAAAGCGGTGTCGATCATCGACAGTTCCGAGCGCCAAACCCGCACACCCGTATGGATATCAAGGAAGTGATAATAAAACCCTTTATACCCTGTCGCCGCAGGGCTAGCGCTTTGATCGCTGGCCTGGAAGAAACGCAGCGCAGCGAGGCTGAACCGCAGCGCATCGGCCCGTGTCAGCCAGCCCCGATCTACGGCCAGCGGATACACTGACAGGGCGAATCCGACTACCGCGATACTGACGGGCGAACCGGGACGCGAGGTGTCGGCTACCAGTCCGTTAAGCGGATTCAATGTTTGCAGGAAATAACCGAAGGCGGCACGCTGCAGGCGATCGAAAAGCGCTTCATCGGCGAGTGTGGACTGTAGTGTCCGCGAGCGGCGCTCAACCCTGTTCATCGGCATGTCGATGACCGAAGAGGTTTACGAGCGCCTACCCTGAAAGAAACTGACCGCCAGCAAAATCAGCGCCACGACCAACAGGACATGAATGAAGCCGCCCAGGCTGTACGACGTTACCAGCCCAAGTAACCACAGGACGATCAGGATGACCACGATTGTTTGTAGCATGACGATTCTCCTATTGTGATCCGGGACCTTCTGGACAACTCCAGATTGAACGCATCGGCAACATCGTTCTGTGCGCCAGCGTACCCATCAGAGAACAAGCTCCAGGCGATGCGCGCATCCGTCCAGCGGCACGCGAACGGCCCCTTGCTCGCAGGTCTGCAGTACCCCATCGAGCAGCGCCTGCTCGAGGCCCCGGCAACGTCGTCCGGCCGACTTCAGGCTGATCGTGTAGTCGCTGCCGTCCAGCATCAGGTGGGCTTCGAAACCCGGCCAGTGACGCGGGATGCAAGGATCGACAACGAGGAACACCCCCTCGCGGCGCAACCCCAGAATCCCCTCCACGCCGGCGCGGTACATCCAGCCGGCCGAGCCGGTGTACCAGGTCCAGCCACCCCGGCCGATATGCGGCGCAACGGAATAGACATCCGCGGCGATCACATAAGGTTCGACCTTGTAGCGCTCGACCTGCTCTGGCGTGCGCGCATGGTTGATCGGGTTGAGCAGCGCGAACAGCTCGACGGCCTTGTCGCCCTCCTCGAGTCGGGTCAACGCCAGAATCGTCCACATCGCCGCATGGCTGTACTGCCCACCATTCTCGCGCAGGCCTGGCGGGTAGCCTTTGATATAGCCGGGGTCAAGCGAGGTGTGCGCGAACGGGGGCGCGAACAGTAGCGCCAGGTCGTCGTCGCGGCGGATCAGCAGACGCTCCAGCGAGGCCATCGCCAGCCTGGCCCGGGCGGGATCGGCGCCACCTGAGAGTACCGCCCAGGACTGCGCGATGGAGTCGATCCGACATTCCTCGCACGCCGCCGAGCCGAGCCAGGTGCCATCGTCAAACGTCGCCCGGCGATACCAGTCGCCATCCCAGGCCTCACGCTCCAACGCTTCGCGCAGTAACCCCGCATGCGCCCGCCACCGCCCGGCACGCTGATCATCGCGGTCATCGGCCAAGGGCGCAAAATTTTCCAGGGTGCTCAATAGCAACCAACCGAGCCAGACACTCTCGCCCTGCCCGCCCGCGCCGACCCGGTTCATTCCGTCGTTCCAGTCGCCGCTGCCGATCAGCGGCAAGCCGTGGACACCGATCAGTGCCAGACACTGGTCGAGACCACGGGCGCAATGTTCGAAGAGCGAAGCCGACTCGTCTGCGGGCATCGGCTGAAAGAACGCGTCGCTTTCGCTGGGGTGCAAGTGCCGCCCTTCTATGAACGGCACGCTCTCGTCCAGCACCCCGGCATCCCCGGAGGACGTGACATAGTTGGCGCAGGCGAAGGCCAGCCAGACACGATCATCGGAAATTCGCGTACGGACCCCCTGCCCCGACTGCGGTAACCACCAGTGCTGCACATCGCCCTCGACGAACTGCCGGGCGGCAGCACGCAGCAAGTGACACCGGGTTTGCGCCGGACGCGCGAACGCCAGTGCCATGCAGTCTTGCAACTGGTCGCGGAAGCCATAGGCACCGCTGGCCTGATAGAACGCCGAACGAGCCCAGATGCGGCAGGCCAGGGTCTGGTAGAGCAGCCAGCCGTTGAGCAGGATATCCAGGGCACGGTCCGGCGTGCGTACCTGGACTGCACCGAGCACCTCGTCCCAGTGCCGTTTTACCGCTGCAAGTACCTCGTCCAGGTCACGCTCGCGGTAACGTAGAACCAGCTCCCGGGCAGCGTCGGTCGACTCGGCCTGCCCCAGCAAGGCCAGCACCTCGACAGACTCGCCGGGGGCCAGCTCGACGACGCACTGCAGCACCGCGCACGGGTCCAGACCGGCACCGCAGGTCCCGGACAACGATGCTCTACCAAGCAACGCCTGGGGAGCCGCCGGCCCGCCATGGCGACCGAGGAATTCGCGGCGGTCGGCGGTCCAGGCGCTTTGCCGGCCGCCGAGATCAGTGAATGCCACCCGTCCCGGGAAGGCGATACTCCATGGGTTGTGCGCCAGCAGCATGCCACTGGCGGCGTCGATCTCCGTTCGGATGAACGGCCCGGTGGTCCCGCGCGAGGTGCCGAGCACCCATTCCACATAGGCCGTCACCGACAGTCGACGTGGCCGCCCGGACAGATTGCGCAGGGTCAGTCGGGAAATTTTCAAGGGCTCGTCCAGCGGCACATACTGCAGCAATTGTGTCTGAATACCGTACGCCACATGGTTGAAGCGGCTGTAGCCGAAGCCGTGCGCCGCGCTGTAGACGCCGTCGTCGCGGATCGGCTGCGCGGTGGTGCTCCAAAGCTGGTGACTGTCCTCATCGCGGATATACAGCGCCTCGCCCGCCGGGTCGACGACAGGGTCATTGGACCAGGGGGTGAGTTGGTTCTCACGGCTGTTCTCGGCCCAAGTGTAGCCACTGCCATGCGCCGATACCTGAAAGCCGAACGCCGGGTTGGCGATCACATTGATCCACGGCGTGGGCGTCGTCTGGTCGCGCTCAAGCGTGATCAGGTATTCCCGCCCATTGCAATCAAAGCCTCCCAGGCCATTGAAGAACTCCAGGCCGTCATCCCCGACCGGTGCTTGCGGCAACGGCCACACCGGCATTGACGGAGGCTGGCGGGCGGCAATCCAGTTGCGCGGCGCAGGCATTGGCAGGCGCGCGAGCTGGTCTGCAATGGAACCACGATGGGCGATCAGCTCGACTCGCGCCACGGCTTGCAGCAATGCCCGTGTTTCAACGGTCATCAGGTCGGCTCGCAATGTGTAGACCGCACCGCGTCTGCGCTCCTCGCCAACGCGCAGACGAGACTGAGTGCTGCGCACTGCGGTTTCTATTGCCTCCTGCAGGTCCTGCACATAGGACGACGCCCGTTCGTTGAGGATGACCAGGTCGACATGCAGTCCCTTCATCCGCCAGTATTCACGGGCACGCAGCAGCTGACCGACCCGGGCGAGGTCCTCGACCTCGTCGATGCGCAACAGGACCATCGGCAGGTCACCAGAAATCCCTAACGGCCACAGCCCCGACTGGCACCCCGCCCCCCGTATGATGGCGGGTGCCGACGCGCGAAAACGTGGGTCGGCATAGAGAATCGGCGCGGCCAGGCGCTGGAAGTCCGCCGCCTCCTCGGAGTTGATGCCAAGGTCGCGCAACTGCACTTGGGCCTGGGTCCAGGCCAGGGTCTTGGCGCGCTCGAAGGCATTGCGTTCATGGTGCTTGTCGATCAGATCCAGTAATGCCTCCCGCGAGCTTGCGATCACCGTCCAGAAAGCTACCCGCGCTACTTTACCGGGCCCAACCCGCAGGCGTTGACGCAAGGAAAAGATCGGGTCGAGCACCGTCCCCTGGCTGTTCGACAGCGCTCGATGCCCGGTGATCGCCAGCGCCTCGCGCACACTACGGTTGCGGCCAAGGAAACGCATGCGGTCGGACTCGTACTGCGGGTCAGCGATCAGCTCGCCTTCCACCACCACGAAGTGCGCCGCCCATACTGGCGTTTCCTCCGGTCCGCGCGGACGCCGAGTGGCGACCAGTGCTGTGAATTCGGCGAGGTATTCGGTCTGCACGAACATTCGCGAGAAAACCGGATGCGCGCTGTCAGCGGCCCGGGTCGCCAGGACCACCTCGGCATAGGAGGTCAGTTCGATGTCGCGTGGCCGGCGCCCGTTGTTGATCAGCGAAACTCGTCGCACTTCGCCGTCGTCCTCGCCGGACACCAGCACTTCCAGGCTGGTCACCAGCGAGCCTTGGCGATGGATGAACTCGGCCTGATCCTCTTTGAACAGCACCTCGCCGTTTTCCACGTCGCGGCCGCTAGGCTGCAGCGTCGCCGACCAGGCTTCCCCGCTCTGGGTGTCACGCAGGAAGATGAAGCTGCCCCAGTCATCGCAGGTGGCGTCCTCACGCCAGCGCGTCACGTCGATATCGCCCCAACGACTGTAACCGCCGCCTGCCGAGGTGAGCATCAGTGCGTAGCGGCCGTTGGAAAGCAGATGGGTGATCGGCGCTCCGCCTCCCGCAGTGATGCGCCGCTGGGTCGGTGTTTCGCTACGGCCCTCGGTCGCGGAAACCGTCACCTCTTCGGCCCGTGGATGCGCCAGCACTACGTCCCGTGGCACGCGCTCCTGCAGCAGCAGATCGCAGGCCTGGATCATCGGTTCGCGGTGGAAGCGACAGCGCATCCTGCCATCGTGCAAGGTATTGGCGATGGCGACGATAGTCATGCCCTGATGGTGGGCCATAAAGCAGCGAACGATCGCCACGCTCTCGTCATCCGGCAGCCGTGAGCGGGTGAAGTCCAGCGCCTCGTAAAAGCCATAGCGGCCCTGCGCGCCCATCCCGGCCAGCCGCTCGTAATTGCGCCGCGCCGCCTGTGGATCGATCATCGCCGCCAGGCCGGTCGCATAGGGCGCGATCACCACATTCTCGGACAGCCCGCGTTTGAGGCCAAGCCCGGGCACGCCGAAGTTGGAGTACTGATAAGTGAACTCCAGGTCGCGGGCGTTGTAGGCGGACTCCGAGATCCCCCAGGGGATGCCCAACGAACGGCCGTAGGATTCCTGCAACGCCACCACCAGGCGATTGCTCTGTTCCAGCAGACTGCCAGCCGGCGCGCGCATCACCAGCGACGGCATCAGGTATTCAAACATCGAGCCGGACCAGGATATCAGCGCTGAGCCGCCGGGGACCGGCGTTGCGGTGCGCCCGAGACGGAACCAGTGACGAGTCGGGGCATCCCCCTTGGCAATGGCGAACAGGCTGGCCAGTCGTGCTTCCGAGGCGAGCAAGTCATAGCAGTTCGGATCGAGGCGATTGTCGATCTGGGAGTAGCCGATCGACAGCAGCTTGCGTTCGGGGTCGAGCAGGAAGCCGAAGTCCATTGCCCCGGCCATCGCCCGGGCTGTATCGGCGAGGGTCTGCAAGCGCTGCGCCAGTGTCGACCGCGCCTCGTCCGGCAACGTGCGGTCGCGCAGGTGTTCGGCCACTGCCTTGCGCAGCGCTTCGACCCAGAACAGCAAGTCATCGCCCTCGCCGACCGGAGCGACCCTGACAGCCACCTTGACGGCCTTCTCGGTCAGCCGCTTCAGATTCGGCAGCAGTCCGTCGAACGCTTGCAGYCCCGCCAAATGGACGCGGACGTCCTCCAGGTCTTCGCGCAGTTGCCGCAGCGGCTCGCCACCCGCGCCCGACAGCCTGGCAATGGCCTCCTGGACCAGCCACAGGTCGTCCATCAGGCCGCGGCAGGCCTCCTGCGCCAACGGGCTTTCCCGCCACTCCTCGCAGGCGTTGGCGAGCACGATCAGGTGCCCGGCGAAGTTGCCGCTATCGACCGACGACACATAGGCCGGATCCAGGGCGCGCAGGTCGCGGGTCGCATACCAGTTGAAAAAATGCCCGCGGTAGCGCGGCAGCTTCTCCAGGGTTGCTATGGTCGCTTCCAGGCGTTCGAGCGTCTCCATGCTGCCGGCCCAGCCAAAATCCCGGGCAGCGACTGCCGAAAGCAGGTAGAGCCCGATATTGGTCGGCGAGGTGCGGTGTGCGAGCACCGGTTTGGGCTGTTCCTGGAAATTGTCTGGCGGCAGCAGGTTATCCTCCGCTGTGACGAAGGTTTCGAAGAAGCGCCAAGTGTGCCGCGCGGTCAGGCGCAGTGCATGGGCGTCCAGCGGCGAAGCCGTACGCTGGCGGGCGACCTTCGATGGCCGGCTGCTGAGCAGAGCCAGCGCTGGCGCCGTCAGCCAGAGCAATGCCAGCGGCCCGACCAGCGGCCAGGAACTCGGCACTAAGGCCAGCCCGGCGGCGCTCATCAGCAGCGCCAGCACGGTGCCACCGGCCATCTGTCGGTAGCTGCCGCTCAGGTCTGGCAAAGGGCAGCTGGAGGCCTGCGCGGCGGTGGTCCATTCGAGCAGGTGATCGTGGCTGGAGAACACCCGCATCAAGGTGCGTCCGATAGCATCACCCATGCGCCATGCAAGGTCCGCCAAAAAGGCCAGCGAGAGCACAATCTGCAGAATCGCGCGGCGCAGGTCGGCACCGAGCATACCAAAGTGGTTTCGCAGACGGATGCCGCGCCGCTGCGGCAGCAGGGAGCAGGGAGCAGAGGGTCGGCAGCAGGGCCGGGATCATCAGGGTYGTCAGCACGAACAGTGTAGCGAGCAGCGCCAGGGGCAATGGCAGCCACCAGCAGAACACCAGACTGGCCAGGGCAAAGGGCGCGAACAACGAGCGACGCAGGTTATCGAACATCTTGCAGCGGCCAATCAGCGGCACCGCCTGGCCCCCCGTCCAGTGTCCGAACACCCAAGGAAGCAATTGCCAGTCGCCGCGCGTCCAGCGGTGCAGACGTTTGGCGGTGACATCGAAGCGCGCCGGGGACTCTTCGATCACTTCGACATCCGAGGCCAGGCCGGCGCGGGCGAAGATGCCCTCGAACAGATCATGACTGAGCAGCCGGTTGTCGCCGACCCGGCCACCGAGCGCGGCTTCGAAGGCATCCACATCATAGATACCTTTACCGGTGTAGGAACCTTCGCCGAAGAGGTCCTGGTAAACATCCGAAACCGCCGCCGCGTAGGGATCTATGCCGCCGGGACCGGAGAACACCTGCTGGTAAAAGGAACCCTTGCCGCCCAGCGGCAGAGAGGGCGTGACCCGTGGCTGGAGGATCGCGTAGCCGCTGACGATGCGCTTCAGCGCGGCGTCGAAACGTGGGTGGTTCAACGGGTGGGCCATTTTGCCAATCAGCCGCAGCGCGGCCTCTCGCGGAAGGCGGGTATCGGCGTCAAGGGTGATCACGTAGCGCACCCCGGACGGCACTCGCGGTGGCTCGCCGGCGATGGGCATGAAACTCGTCTCGCCACCCCCGCGCAGCAGGCGGTTTAGCTCGCGCAGTTTGCCGCGCTTGCGTTCCCAGCCCATCCAGCACTGCTCGCTGGCATTGAACAGGCGTCGCCGACAAAGCAAGAAGAAGCGCTGGCCGCCGGGCCCGGGCCCATAGCGGCGATTCAGCTGTCCGATCGCCTCGGCAGCCACCGTCAGCAGGTGCTCATCGCTATCGAGCTGCTCTTGCTGCGCATCGACGCCATCGGCCAGCAGGGCAAAAGCCAGATCGCCGCCGATACCCGCCAGATGGTGGACCTCCAGCCGCTCGATCTGCTCCAACAGGTCGGCTTCACTGGTCAACAGCGTCGGCACTGCGATCAGCGTACGTAGCGCCTGCGGCACACCGGCGGACAACTCCAACCCCGGCAGAGTAATGGCACCGAAACTCCAGGTGATCATGCGATTGACCAGCGCCGTGGCCACCTCGGTGACCGGCACGAACATCGACAGCAGGAACAACAGGATCCAGCCAACAGCCACGGACGGCACCGCCAAGGCCCAAGCCATTAGCGCCAGCAGCAGCGTGGTCAGCAAGAAAATGCCGCCAACATAGCCGCCGATGCCCAAGCGAATGTTGAAGCGGCTGATGCGAAGGCGCAGAGGMGCGCGAAAGCCTATGGCCCGCTCCAGCGCCGGGCGTCCCTCGGTGATCAGGTGGTAACCAGGATCGCTCGCTCGCCCGCCCCGCTCCTCGTCCTGCTCCGCGCGTTCGGCCAGGAGGGCGGCCTTCAAGGCCCGGTCGGCGACCTCCAGTTCCGAGAGCGCCGAGCCACGCGCCAGTTGCTCGATAGCGCTGCGATACAAGTTGCGCGTTGGGAAGTCCATGAGGGCAAACGCACTGCCCGCGCGCAAGCGCGCATCGACCAGGCTGACGCTTTCAAACAGCTTGGCCCAGTCAATATCGGAAATCAGCCGCATGCTGGTGATGATGTTGCGTACTGTGACATTCGAGGCGCCCTGGCGTTGCTGGGCATGCTGCACGACGTCCTCGATGCTAACGCCCTGTTCTTGCAGACGTTCGTCCAGCCAGCCCAGTGCCGGGGTCGTACGCGGATCCTGATCACGCAGGCGTTTGGCAAGCTGGGCGGCGAACAGCTCGGGCAACGGCCCGAGCGGACGCGCGGCGATATCTGCCAACGCCGCAAGGGCGCTGGCGGGTTCGAGTAAACGATCGGCCAGCTCGTCGGCGTCCGCACGGGCCGCACGGCCGTCGTCGATCTGCTCGGCGAGTCGGCGCAGGTTCTCGATCAGGACAATACGCAGGGTGATCGCCACAGCCCACAACTCGCCGATGGTCAGCGGCTGGACCCGCTGGTAGGCGTCGATGAAACATCGCAGCATCTCGAGGTCGAGGTGGCTGTCGGTATGCGCGACGAAGGCCCAGGCCAGGCCGAAGACCCTCGGGTAGCCGGCGAACGGTCCCTCGGCGAGCTTCGGTAACTGGCGGTAGTAGCCAGGTGGCAGATCATCCCGGATCTCCCGGATCTGTTCCTCGACGATGTGGTAGTTGTCCAGCAGCCATTCGGCGGCGGGCACCACGCTCTGGCCGCTCTCGAGCTCAGCGGCGCTCGCCCGGTAGGCGGCGAGCAGGATCGCAGCATTGTCGTCAAGGCGCACATTCAAGGACAGTACGGCGGGTGGCCTGAGGGTTACTTGCTGGGCGACGGCCAGGCTCGCGGCATGTTGCTCAAGCCGCTCAATACCGAAAAGCGCCTCCCGTATTGGCGCGTGGTCAGTCCATGGTGGTGACTCAGAACGCAGCCCAAACGCCCGGCGCAGGATCGAACGCGTCGATATCGCTGCGCTGTCCAGTCCTGCCGGGCCCCTGTCAGTCAAAGCCGTCCCATCAAGAGCAGCACGATGACGATGACCAGCACAATACCCAACCCACCGGTTGGTGCGTATCCCCAATTCCTGCTATGCGGCCAACTCGGGAAAGCGCCGATCAGCAGCAGAATGAGGATGATTACCACAATTGTGCCCAAGCTCATGACTATCTCCTCGGACCCATGGAAAAACGGGCTTGCTGGCTGTCACTCAGAGAGCACCCGGCCAACTGACTGATACCAGATTGCGCACCTTCATGGGGATCAGTCTGTACGCTGACGTACATAGTCCGTAAGGGACCGCAATACCTCGCCTCGATGGATCTCTTTGGTGAGTACCCATAGCAATTCGATTGTTGTCGGATTGAGCACAAGTTCAGGACCGAGTCTGTTTGGTACTCGGAAAAGGCTGGCGGCTTTGGATGATGAGCGAGTTGTTAAAGCTCAATGACGGACCGTTGAGAATCCAAGTGAAAATCAAGCTTCTCACCGTTCCCAAGGACACTCATTACAGTTGATTGGATAGAGGATCCAGGTCAGGCATCCGAGAACGCATTCCATAATGCGATGACCGGCACGTCGGGGTGATGAGTGTCATAAGTGAGAATGCTGAGCGAGGCCGTATCCAGTGGAAAATGCTGCGCTGCTATCACAGATAAACCAATCCATCGCACGGCCAGGACGGAAGCGAATTGACCATGAGAGAAGAGCGCAATATTGCCATCCAGCGCACGCAGCCGGGCGATAACCTGATCAGCGCGATGGGCAATTTGCGCAGGGCTTTCACCCTGCGGACAGCCATCGCGAAAAAGATTCCAGCCCTTTCGCTGTTTAAGAATGTCGACTGAACGCTGCCCTTCGTAGTCGCCATAGTCCCACTCCGCCAAGTCCGGGACGATTACGGCATGCGCCCCCTGCCCCGCCAACACACAGGTTTGTTGCGCACGTCGTAATGGGCTGGTCAGAACATGGGTAAATGGGATATCCAGCAGGTGCGATGCAAGTTTCTTCGCCTCGCTCTCGCCACGTGCGGTCAACGGAATATCCGTGCGGCCCGTATGCTGCCGAGAAAGCGTCCATTCAGTTTCGCCGTGTCTGACAAGATAAAGATGCACGGGCGTGGGTATGGGGGGCATCATACGGCCAGCCCGTCCAGAGCAGCGTCGTATTCACCACGGCATGCCGCGTGGTTACATCTGAGCCGGTGTAACAGAGCCTGTTGTGCTGCCACTACGTTGGCCTCCTCACCGCACCAAATCTCCAAAGCCGGTTGCTGGACAGCACGAGCAAACGAAAATGCCAATGCCCAGGGCAGCCGTGACTTGAATTTCGCATTCATGGCATTTAATCGTGCCGAAGCCAACTTTCCCGATTGCCCCCCCGACAAGAACGTAATGCCCGGCACCGCGGCGGGTACGGTTCGCAAGAGACAACTCACGGTTGAGTCGGCTACCGCGCCCACCGTTATCGGTGTGGTGCAAGCCAAGCCGGGAAGCACCATATTAGGCTTCAAAAGCATCCCTTCAAGCAGCACTCGTTGGGCGTGCAACTGATTGAAGACGATTCGCAGAACTTCCTCCGTTACTGCGGCGCACCGTTCCAGGGTATGTTCTCCGTCCATAAGCACTTCCGGCTCGACGATGGGGACCATCCCCGACTCCTGGCACAACGCGGCATACCGGGCCAGCGCCTGGGCGTTGGCCTCGATGCAACCGGTGCTGGGAATGTCATCGCCGAGGGTGATCACCGCGCGCCACTTGGCAAACCGGGCGCCCATTTGAAAGTATTCTTTGAGCCGATCACGCAACCCGTCCAAACCCTCAGTGATTTTCTCTCCAGGATAACCGGCCAAGTCTGTTGTACCGATGTCCACTTTTATGCCGGGAATAATGCCCGCGTCACTCAGGGCTTTACTAAATGAGGCGCCATTTTTTGTTCGCTGACGGATTGTTTCATCGTAGAGAATTGCACCATTGATGTATTGAACGAGCCCCTGCGTTGTCACAATTAGCTCCCGATAGGCGCGCCGAGCCTCCTCGGTCTGGGGAATACCTGACTGGGCAAAGCGTCGGTTACACGTGGCGTTGCTTTCGTCCATGGCCAGCAACCCTTTGTCGCCGGTGACCAGCGTCCTTGCGGTGTTTATTAGCGCTTGCGCATTCATGCTCATCCCCTTGTTAAGAGCGGAGTCAGGCGTTCCAATAACGCTCATCGCCCAACAACCTATCGGGTCATGATTGCCCTTCTCTGAGTTGACGGTAGCGTCGGATAAGCGCAGCGGTCGAGCTGTCATGGTTTAGCAAGGGATCAGCATTGCCGGTCAACTCAGAGAGGGTTTTCTGCGCCATCGACTTGCCGAGCTCGACGCCCCACTGATCGAATGAATCGATGTTCCAGATCGTTCCTTGAGTAAAGACACTGTGTTCATAAAGCGCTACGAGACTCCCCAATGTTTCGGGCGTCAGCCGTTCGGCAAGCAGGGTGTTGGTGGGACGGTTGCCTTCAAAAACGCGATGCGGTATCAGCCAGTCAGGGACTCCCGCCGCTTTGACTTCTGCTTCCGTTCTGCCGAAAGCAAGCGCCTCAGTCTGGGCGAACAGATTCGCCATCAAGAGATCGTGGTGCGGCTGCAAGGCGTTCAATGCCTGGCAAAAACCGATAAAGTCACACGGTATCAATGGCGTACCTTGATGGATCAGTTGATAAAACGAATGCTGGCCATTGGTGCCGGGCTCACCCCAATAGACGGGGCCCGTTGGATAATCGACGCGTGCACCATCGAGCGTGACCTGTTTACCATTGCTTTCCATTGTCAACTGCTGCAAATAGGCCGCAAAGCGCTTCAGATATTGCTCATAGGGCAGCACCGCGACGGTTTGAGCACCAAAGAAATTGTTGTACCACACGGCTAGCAACCCCATCAGAACCGGCAGATTGTCCTCGAATGGGGTGCTGCGAAAGTGCTGGTCCATGGCATGAAAGCCGGACAGCATTGCGCGGAAATTTTCCGGCCCGATAGCCAGCATCGTCGACAAACCAATTGCCGAATCCATTGAGTAGCGACCACCATCCCAATCCCATAAGCGAAACATATGCTGGGTATCGATGCCGAACTGGGTAACCGCCTCGGTATTGGTCGAAACGGCAACAAAATGCTTCGCTATTGCCCGCTCATTTCCAAGGTTGCTTAAAACCCAAGCGCGCGCGGTATGGGCGTTGGTCAATGTCTCGAGCGTGGTGAAGGTTTTCGAGCAGACAATGAACAACGTTTCCGCCGGGTCAAGATCGCGTGTCGCCTCGACAAAATCAGTACTGTCGACATTCGAAATGAATCGGAATGTCAGGTTGCGCTGACAGTAATGGCGCAACGCTTCATAGGCCATCACCGGCCCGAGATCAGAGCCGCCTATACCGATATTGACCACATTGCAGATCGGCAGGCCTGTAAAACCCAGCCATTCACCACCCCGAATTTTGCGCGCGAAATCGGTCATTTTTTCGAGCATCGTGTGTACTTGCGGCACGATGTCGATGCCATCTATCACAATTCGCTCCTCCTTGGGTGCGCGCAGCGCGACGTGAAGCACCGCGCGTTGCTCCGTCACATTAATTTTCTGGCCCGTGAACATCGCTTCGATACGTTCGCGCAAGCCGCGCGCCTCAGCCAGTCGCAGGAGCAAATGCATCGTTTCATCGGTGACGCGGTTTTTTGAGTAATCGAGGTAAATTCCGCACGCTTGCGTGCTGAAGCGCTCGCCACGTTTAGGATCGTCGCCAAACAATTGTCGCAGTTGCAGTTTGTGCACCGTCTGATAATGCACCTCTAGCGCTTTCCAGGCAGGGCACTGTGTCAGAGATGGCGAGCACGATGCATTTGACTCTTTCATGACTTGCTCACTCATTCGAGCGCGCCAGTGGTGGCGAGTTTCCGGCAGCTAATCGCAACGCAAAAAACGATCGAGACGCCAGATTGATGTTCGCTTTTCAAGGTAGTCAGAATGCACAAAAGCCGACGTGTGATCGGTACGATGCCGCACATAGAGATGTGTATCGGGCTCACTCGGAAGACGGGGCATGAATGCGTCGTCAACCTCGATGTCAGGCCCCCCTCATCCGACAGTCTGCGCCGGGTAGACAAGGGAATGCCCCGCAGGGGTCGCTGCCCGATTCATTGTTGCTGATTCAGCTTTGGACCGGCCCATCAGATGAATGACTAGCCGGCCGCGGTGGAGAAGGTAGTCTGCAACGATCCGACGATGGCAACGCCACCAGACGGCTTCCGCACACATGATCGCGCACTGACGGTCCTGACTGAGCGCTGACAATCGTGAGAGTCCCGATTCAAATTCATCGGACAATGCGTAATCAGCATAGTTATGAAAACTTTGGTTGATCCAAAACCCGTTAATATCCGGCGGCACTGTTTTGGATTTTTTTCGTAATCCACCCAGCTCCGGTATTTGCATATAACCGATTTTATGCGCGGCAAGCGCCTCCGGCAGTCTATCCAGATTGAACTGGGGATTCGTTCGCGAGCGAGGCACACTACGAATATCCACGACCCACTCGATGTTCCTGAACTGAAGTAATTCGATAAACTCCGGAAGGGTTCTGGTGGAGTGCCCTATTGTATAAACGACTGGAGCTTCGAACATCAGTCTTTGATCCGTCCTATAAAAAAGGCACTCTAAAGAGTCTTTGGAAGCCGAGCTGATTCATTGAGTTGATCCAGCATCCTAGGTGGATTTTCGGAACAGCTCCTGGCGAATTTTTCCGATGGCCCCCATGGGATTGAGGCCCTTGGGGCAGACCCATGAACAGTTGCCGATGCTGCGGCAACGGAACAAGCTGAACGGGTCCTCCAGCCGCTCTAGCCGTTGCGCCGTGGCCTGATCGCGGCTGTCGGTGATGAAACGCCATGCTTGCAACAGCCCGGCTGGACCTACGAACTTTTCCGGATTCCACCACCAGGATGGACATTGCGAGGAACAGCAGCCACAGAGGATGCATTCATACAGCCCGTCGAGCTTAGCGCGCTCTTCGGGGGACTGGAGACGCTCGATGGCCGGTGCTGGCTCGTGGTTGATCAGCCATGGCTTGATACTCTCGTACTGCTGAAAGAAGAGACTCTGATCGACGACCAGATCGCGGATGACCGGCATGCCGGGCAAAGGTCTGATGATCAGTAGGCTGGCCGTGCCCAGGGCCTGCGAAACCGGCGTGATGCAAGCCAACCTGTTCTTGCCGTTGATATTCATGCCATCCGAGCCGCAAACCCCCTCCCGACAGGAGCGCCGATAGACTAGCGTCTGATCTGCCTCATGCAGGAACTCCAGCGCATCCAGCACCATTCGCACCCGGAACTCCTCGGGCAACGACAACGACTGCATCCAGGGCGAGCGATCTTGTTCCGGGTGGTAGCGATAGACCTGTACTTCGATCACAGCTCTTTTCTCCTCTACCGATTACGACGAGCGTGAACAGTGCCTTGATCCGGCAAGCGCCCGGCGACCACATCCGGTCGCTCAGGAGAACTCCTCACATGGAGCATAGACGTTAATGACGACTGGACGAACTTGCATCCGCGCGAGCTATAGAGCGGGCGGTGAAGCGTCGCTGACAGAAAACGCGAATCGTCGCCTACACTTAGCCGTCACAGCGCACCGCCGTAATCTCGCCAAGCTGCAGAATCTCCAAGCGAGTCCCGCCGACACGCCACGATACTTCCAAGTCAAGGGGTAAAAGGATCATGGCCGAAGCCGCGCAACCGAAGAACGAACCCGAAGACTCTCCGCTGTCGCCGTGGTGGGTCCGCTCGGTACTGATCGTGCTGGTGTTCGGCCTGGTTGCCCTGCTGGTGATCACCCTGTTGGCTTATCGCAATGCGCCGCCGATACCGGGCCAGGTCAAGGACGCCAGCGGTGCCACCGTCTTCACCGCTGACGACATCAGCAACGGCCAGGCGCTGTTCCTGCGTTACGGCTTGATGGACAATGGCACCATCTGGGGACATGGCGCCTACCTCGGCCCCGACTATGGCGCCGAGGCACTGCACGAGATCGGTGACGACGTCGCCTCAGCGCTGGCGCAGCAGCAATACGCCAAGCCAATGGCCGAACTGACACCGATCCAGGCGGCATCGGTCCGCGCTCAGGTCGCGGTGACATTGAAGACCAACCGCTACGACGCCGAGCACGACACGCTATCACTCAGCGCCCCGGAAGCGCACGCGTATCGCCAGCAGACCGACCGCTGGAAGAGTTATTTCCACGATCCGGCGCGCAATGGAGGCCTCAAGCCCGATCTGATTACCGACCCGGTCGAACTGCACCAGTTCAGCGCGTTCGTCACTTGGGCGGCATGGGCTTCGGTCGCCGATCGCCCAGGCAGCAATTACTCATATACCAATAACTTCCCCTACGATCCGGACGTCGGGAATCGACCGCCTCCGGGTACCTTGCTGTGGAGTGCGCTGAGCCTTGTGGTGCTAATCGGTGGCATCGGCGCGGTGTTGCTGGTATTCGGCAAGTTCGATTATCTGGGCTGGGTCAACCGTGGTCATCATGTGCACCCTCAGGTCATTCCGGGACAGGCCAGCCGCGGCCAGCGTGCGCTGGTGAAATTTTTCGTGGTAGTGACGCTACTGTTCCTGATACAGACATTGGTGGGCGGCGGCGTGTCCCATTTCCGGGCAGACCCCGGCAGCTTCTACGGCTTCCAACTGGAGAAGATCTTTCCCAGCAATCTGCTGCGGGTTTGGCATCTGCAGACGGCGATTTTCTGGATCGCTACAGCCTACGTCGCTGCGGCGCTGTTCCTGGGCCGTTCGCTGCGGGCCGACGAGCCGCGCTGGCTGGTGCCGGTGATCAATCTGCTGTTCGCCGCGTTTGTCGTGGTGATCGGCGCGAGCCTGCTCGGCGAATGGGCGGGTATGTCCGACCTGCTGGGCAAGTGGTGGTTCTGGTTCGGCGACCAGGGCTGGGAATACCTGGAAATCGGTCGTTTCTGGCAATACCTGCTGGTAGTCGGTCTGCTCGGCTGGTTTGCCATGTTGTGGTGGCTGGCGCGGCCACGCACGGTGGCCAATCCGGAGGCACGGCCGCTGGCGCGGATGTTCCTGTACGCGTCACTGGCGATCCCCGTGTTCTATCTCCCGGCACTGTTCTTTGGCGCAAAGACCAACTTCACAGTTGTCGACACTTGGCGGTTCTGGATCATCCATCTATGGGTAGAAGGCTTCTTCGAGTTCTTCGCCACCACAGTGGTGGCACTCACACTCTTCCAGCTCGGCCTGACCCGGCGAAACACCGCGCTGCGGGTGATCTATCTGGACGCCATCCTGTATTTCGGTGGTGGTCTGATCGGCACCGGTCATCACTGGTATTTCAATGGCCAGAGCCAATTCAACATGGCGATGTCGGCGATGTTCTCGGTGCTGGAAGTAGTGCCGCTGACCCTGCTGACACTGGATGCCTGGGATTTCGTGCGCACGACCCGCGGCGACCGCGATACCAGTGATCGGCCCATCGCGGTACCGCACAAGTGGACATTCTATTTCCTGATCGCGGTGGGTTTCTGGAATTTCCTTGGTGCAGGTGTGTTCGGTTTCCTGATTAACCTGCCAATCATCAGCTATTACGAGGTCGGTACCATCCTCACGCCCAACCACGGCCATGCTGCGATGATGGGTGTGTTCGGCATGCTGGCAATCGCATTGATGGTATTCGTGCTGCGCCAGACTACCGATGACGGGCGCTGGCCAGTTATCGAGAAATACATCCGGGTCGGTTTCTGGGGCACCAACATCGGCCTGCTGATGATGGTAGCGTTGAGCCTGTTTCCCGGCGGCGTGCTGCAGGTATGGGATGTGGTGCAACACGGTTACTGGCATGCGCGCAGCCTGGATTATACAGGCACCCACACCGCCCGCCTGATCGAGTGGCTGCGTCTCCCTGGCGACCTGGTGTTCATCATCTTCGGCGCGATGCCATTGGTTATCGCCGCAATCAAAGCCTACATCGGCGTGCGCGCGACACGAGAATCCTACGATCCGAAAGTCTCTTTGAAATCTTGAACAGCATCAGGAGAACTCATTCAAATGGTCACAAAATTCAAGGTAGGCGATCACGTGAGCTGGAATTCGGAAGCGGGCCGCGTAAGTGGCACGATCATCAAGGTGCATACGAAAGACACCGAATACAAGGGCTACACGCACCACGCTAGTGCCGACGAACCGCAGTACGAAATCAAGAGCGACAAGACCGAACACATTGCGATGCATAAGGGCGCGGCGCTGCACAAGATCAGCTGAGCCCCCCCTGTTGCGTTCGGCTAACAAAAAGAACGGCATTAGCGAGGAGCTGTTGCGGGGAAGACGGATGCTTCCAGGAAGAGTCAGGATTCCCCGCCGGTGGACATACTCAATGACCGCGATGCGCGACTATGTGATGACCGTCGGCTACCACCGAATCCGATAGCAACGGGGACTTCAATACCGTGCATGCATTTTCACACAGTCTGGGTCATCGTCCGATTCAGCCGCTTCAGACTCGAGCGGGCGACACGATGATTTTGACGTTGTGCTCCTTGTTGTTGACCAGTTCCTCGAAGCCCTGCCCCACGATCTGCTCCAACTGAATGCGCCCAGTCACCAGCGGAGTGATGTCCAGCCGGCCATCAGCGATAAAAGCGATCACATCGGCGAACTCGCCGTTATAGGCCAGCGCACCCAGCACCTGTTTTTCGGTAGCTACCAACTCGAAAAAGTTGAACTCGCTGGGCTCCTCAAAGATCCCCACCAGTACGCACTTGCCGGCCTTGCGGATCAGATCGATCGCGAGCTTGGCCGTGTGTTTGTTGCCGATGCATTCGAAGCTGACATCTGCCCCGAGCCCACCCGTCAGGCGCCGTACCTCAGCCAAGGCATCGCATTCATTGGGGTCGAGCACATGGGTCGCCCCCACTTCCAGGGCCTTGGCCTTGCGCGCTCCAGACATTTCCAGAGTGATCACCTGGGCCGCACCGGCAGCCTTGGCGCACATGATGGTGCACAATCCAATGGTGCCTGCACCAACGACTACAACGTTCTGCCCGAGCAGGCTTCCGGCTTTTTTCACCGCGTGCATGCCTACCGCCAAGGGCTCGATCAATGCCCCCGCTTCAGCAGGAAAGTTCGCCGGCAACTTGTACAACAGGTTGGCCGGCACGTTGACCAGTTCGGCGAAGGCACCATTATTCATCAGCCCGGTGAAGGCCAGGTTCTCGCAGATGTTGTACAGCCCGTGGGTGCAGTAGTAGCAGCTGCCGCAATGTTGGCAGGCGTCGGCCGCCACCGGTTCGCCGACGTTGAAACCCTGAACACCGGCACCGAGCTCGACGATTTCGCCACAAAACTCATGACCGAGAATGCACTGGCCCTTGATCCCGGTCAGTGGGTGTGGTGCGTCAACCGGTATGAACACCGGCCCAGCCACGTACTCATGCAGATCGGACCCACAAATGCCGCACCACTGCACGCGGATCTGCACCCAGCCGGCAGGTGGCGCTATTGGTAGCGGAACGTCTTCGACACGGATATCGTGGCGGCCGTGCCAGACAGCGGCACGCATACTGCGTTGCGGATTGTTTGAAAGGCTCATCGCGAAATCTCCTTGAAATAGTTGCTCCTGGCACCCCGCGAGAGGTCGCCAGGAGGGGCGTCAGTGCTGTTGCACAAAGTCCAGAATCAATCGATTGACTTGCTCGGCCGCTTCCATCTGCACCATGTGCGCCTGACCTGGCAGTACCTCGACCTGGGCCTTAAGCCCGGCGCTGTGGTTCGCCGGAATAATCGCGTCGTCACTGCCCCAGATCAGCAACACTGGCTGCTGGCCGTCCTGCACCACGCCGCGCAGATCGAGCTGTTGCGATCCGTCTTTGAACACGCCTGATACCAGCAGGCGCAGGGCCGCGCCCACTCCTTCCAGGCGCTTGTACTTGAGCATGTCTTCGAGCATCTGCCGGTTGACCAGCTCGGGATTGGAGAACAGTTTCACCAACTGTGGCTTGAGGGCATTGCGGTTGGCAGCCTCGACAAAACCTTCCAGGTAATCGCCGTTGATGCCCTCCCCCAGACCAGCGCTGCCGATCAAGATCAAGGACCGTACCCGCTGCGGTTCCAGACGCGCAATGTTCAGCGACACCGCTCCGCCCATGGAATGCCCCACCAGATGCGCTGCGGGAATGTCCAGGTGATCAAGCAGTGCCAGCACTACGCCGCTCAGCTCATCCAGGTCTCCGCGCTCAAGCTGCTTGGTAGACTCGCCATGGCCCGGCAGGTCCAGGGCAACCACCCGGCGCCCGGCGGCCAATGCTTCATGATTGAACATCCAGTTGTTCAGGTCACCGCCAAAACCGTGCACCAGCACCAACGGCACCCCGCCTTCGCCGCGTTCGAAGTAACGGATCAAACGCCCGTCCAGCTCGACTTTTTGCGGCTTCGGCCCGCGGTCCTCCTCGGCGCCGTCCCCAGGCACGAACGTGGCCTGAAACTGCTCGACGACTGCATCGATCTCGACCTCGCTGGCCTCGCCGTCGACCACGATGCCGAGCAACGCACCCACCGCGAGGGTTTCATCCTGGCGGGCGATCTGCCGACGAAGCACCCCGGAAAAAGGCGCCTCGACACTGCTGGAGATTTTGTCGGTTTCGACGTCCAGCACTTCGTCACCCTTGGCGATGACCTGGCCTTCCTCCTTGAGCCAGGCATCGACCCGGCCCTCGGTCATGGACAGGCCCCACTTGGGCATGGTCAAGGTATGGATCTGGCTCATGAACGCTTGCTCCACTCGATCAACTTGAGCACGGCGCTTTCGATCTTCGCCGCGTCGGGAATGTAGAGGTCTTCCAGGGCATCGGAGAACGGTACCGGCGTGTGCGGTGCAGTCACCATCTCGATCGGCGCCTTGAGCGAGGCAAATGCTTTTTGCGCCACCAAAGCCGAAATATCAGTAGCCATGGAGCAACGCGGGTTGGCTTCGTCGATGACCACCAGGCGTCCGGTCTTCTCCACACTTTCCAAAATACTGTCTTCGTCCAGCGGGCTGGTGGTGCGCAGGTCGATCACCTCGCAGTCGATGCCGCGCGCGGACAAATTGCGCGCGGCGTCCATCGCGGTGTTGACCGTGCGACCATAGGAGACCAGCGTCACATCCTTGCCATCACGCAGGAAGTTGGCTTCGCCGAAGGGGATGGTATAGAGCTCTTCCGGTACTTCACCCTGCATGCTGTAGAGCATTTTGTGTTCACAGAAGATCACCGGGTCGTTGTCGCGGATTGCCTGGATAAGCAAACCCTTGGCGTCATAAGGKGAYGACGGGCAGACMACTTTCAGCCCTGGAATGTGGGTCCACAACGAGGTCAGCATTTGCGAGTGCTGGGCAGCGGCCCGCAACCCGGCACCGACCATCGTGCGGATCACCAGTGGCGTGGAGGCCTTGCCGCCGAACATGTAGCGAAACTTGGCTGCCTGATTGAGGATCTGGTCCAGGCAGCAACCGGCGAAGTCGACGAACATCAATTCACATACCGGGCGCACGCCACAGGTCGCGGCGCCCACTGCAGCACCGACATAGCCCAACTCCGACAATGGCGTGTCCAGCACTCGTCCTGGGAATTGGTGATAGAGGCCCTTGGTCACGCCCAGCACCCCGCCCCAGGCGTCGTTTTCACCGGGGGCACCGGCACCGCCGGCGACGTCCTCACCCATGATGAACACGCTGGGATCGCGGCGCATTTCCTGGGCCAGAGCTTCGTTGATTGCCTGCTGATAACTGATTTTTCTCGCCATGATGAAGGTCTCGATTCTTGTTATAGGGGGCGTTCAGGGATAGGAAACGTAGACGTCGGAGAGCAGATCGGCCGCGCTCGGCTTGGGGGCGGACTTGGCCTTGAGCACGGCGTTCTCGATCAGCAGCTCCACCTCGCTGTCGATCTGGTCCAACTGGCTGGCCTGCGCCCGCCCGGCACGGATGATGCGTTCGCGGAACTGCATCAAGCAGTCGTTGTGCTCGCGGAAATGCTTGACCTCGTCCGGCGCCCGATAGGTCTGGGCGTCGCCCTCAAAGTGACCGTAATAGCGAGTCAGCTTGACCTCGATCAGCGATGGCCCCTCCCCGGCCCTGGCCCGCTCCACTGCGGCACCGGCGGCTTCGTGAACGGCGAAGAAGTCGAAGCCGTCCACCGTGACCCCGGGCATGCCGAAACCGGCAGCGCGGTCGGCGATGTGATCGCAGGCCACCGACCAGTTGGAAGCCGTGGCTTCGGCGTAACCGTTGTTCTCGGCAATGAACAGGCACGGCAGATTCCATACCGAGGCCATGTTCATCGCTTCGAACACCGCCCCTTCGTTGGAGCCGCCGTCACCAAAGAACACCACCGCAACACTGTCGGTGCCCTTGAGTTTGGCGGCCAGGGCCGCGCCCACGACCAGCGGCGCACCGGCCCCCACAATGCCATTGGCACCGAGCATGCCCTTCTCGAAATCGGCGATGTGCATGGAGCCACCCTTGCCTTGGCAGACCCCGGTTTTCTTGCCGTAGATCTCGGCCATCATCCCGTCCACATCGACGCCTTTGGCGATGCAGTGGCCGTGACCACGGTGGTTGGAGGCAATGCAATCGTCATCCTTCAAATGAGCCATGACCCCGGCGGCCGAGGCCTCTTCGCCGGCATACAGATGGACAAAACCGGGAATCTCACCGGTGGCGAATTCCACGTGCAGGCGCTCTTCAAAGACGCGGATGGTGCGCATCACCTGATAGGCATGCAGCAATTGATCAGCGGTTAGCTGTGTCGACATTTTTATTCTCCAGGGTGTCTTGAGATGAGAGGTTCAGAGGGTGTTGCGGGTGTTTACGGCCGATGGCCAGAAGTCGCTGTTGCGCTGCATAGTCCAGGACCACATTGACATCGATGCTGAGCGGACCGCTGAAATCGAGGGTGACGGTGGGCCGGTCATGGGTGTTGAATTCGATCTCGCGCTCGCCATCCAGAGCGAGGGTTCCGCTGGCCAGGCACAGACGATGGGCGACACCGGGTTCAAGGCTTCCTGCAGCAAGTACGCCGCAGCCTTGCAGCAGGCCGGGAGCCAGAGGCACCAGCAGCGCTTTCGGAGATTGCGCATCGAGGCGCATCCAGGCCCCACCCGGAGCCTGACGCGATACGGGAAACCACAAGCCGCAAAGGGCCGAGATGCCAATGGACTGAGGTTCGGCGAAGGTCACAAACACCTCGGCCAGATCGCCCCCGCGACTGATGGCCCGTGCGCCGACGAAGGGCAACGAGGACACCGCCACGTCCACCAGGGCCATCTCGCACAGGCCACGACTCGGCTCACGCACCAACAAGCGTTTATTGCGGCGCAAAGCGATCTCGAGCGGGATCCGCCCACTGACAAACAGCCCGCCGGCCAACCCGGCGCTGGTGGCTTCACGCAGTTCCGGAAAGGCGTTGTTGGTGCCGGTGGACAGCGTCAGCAGCGGAATGTCGCCGACTTCAGCGGCCACCGCCTTGTGAGTACCGTCGCCGCCCAGCACGGCGATCAGCGCAACGCCGCGTTCGGCCATCCAGCGGGCCGCGTGACGGGTATCCTCGACACTTTGGCGCAGGGTCAGGTCGAGGAACTCAAGGACTGGCCAGTGACTGCTGCGAGCCTGGCGGCCGTGGCTGTTTTTCAGCACGGCGGCGGCGATGCCGGTCATGTCTGTGGGCATCAGCACCCGTTCGACACCCGTGGCGCCAAAGGCTGCCAGCAAGCGCTGGATCACCGAGACCTTGTCGGTGCTGGAAAACAACCCGGCGTTGGCGGTCAGGCGCCGCACGTCCCGGCCGGATGCCGGATTGGTAATGATACCTACGGTCAGCGGCGCACGACTCATGACGCCACCACGGGCAGAGCAGGAAAAGGATTTCGGCAGGACATCGGGCACCTCTTTTTATTATTGGGTTGCCAGTCAGGCTGGTTGCCAGAGCGAGAGCAAGGCCAGTGCCAGATTCGCAAAAACACCTGCACAACCCCGTCGTAGAGCGGTCCGATGGGCCCCCGGGGTGGCCGAAATCAAATCCGAATGAAACGCGTGATGTCAGGCTGCACGAGGTGGCGGCGAGACCGTGAGACATCGCGTCTCACCGCCAGCCCCGGTTGACCCGACGCTTGTCTGCGGTCAATGAACGGCGCTTAATAGCCGCACAACTAAAAGAAGATGGAACCGGAGGCCTTAATGCTTTCCGCACACTCAAAGGCGCATGTGGATTGCGTCAGCCGTGTTTTGAAGAATGCCGGGCACCTGCCGCAGTTGCCTGTGTCGGACTTGATTCTCGACTCCTGGCGCCGCTCCATGGAGCAACACCACCTGGATCCCGGTTCGCTACAAGGACCACGGATCCTCTCGCAGAACGTGCTGCAGGAATGCCGCGAGCGCTCCGAGTTATTCTTGCGCATCGCCAGTGAAGAAGTCGCCCGCCTCCACGGTCGGGTCCGCGATGCCGACTACTGCGTCCTGCTCACAGACGCTCAGGGCCAGACCATCGACTACCGCGTCGAAACCTCCATCCGCAATGACTGCCGCAAGGCCGGTCTTTACCTGGGCACTTGCTGGTCGGAAGGTGAAGAAGGTACGTGTGGCGTGGCGGCGGTACTGACCGCGCGAACGCCGGTCACTGTTCACAAACGCGATCATTTTCGCGCCGCGTTTATCGGACTCACCTGCTCGGCGGCGCCGGTCTTCGACCCCAAGGGCGAACTGCTCGGGGTGCTCGACGTTTCGGCGGTGCGCTCACCCGACGACCGCCGCTCTCAACACCTGATCCGGCAGATGGTGGTGCAGAGCGCGCGTGAAATCGAACAGGCATTTTTCATGAGCAGCGCCCAGGGTTACTGGGTGCTGCGAGCCCACAGCAGCCCAGGCTATGTCGACAGTCAACCCGATTACTTGCTCGCCTGGGACAACGACGGTTGTTTGCAGGCGCTGAACCCGGCTGCGCGGCAATGGTTGTTGCACAGTTTTGGTCAACTGCCGGAACATATTGGCCAAGTGTTTGATCAGCAGTTGCTGCATCGGATCAGTGACGAGTCGCTATGTCTGTTGCACAGCCAGGGTGGCCACACGCAATTGCATGGTCGCCTCAGCGTGCCACGGCAGGTGAAGCGCAACGCTTCGCGACTGGCACTGACACCCGCCGAACTCGACCCGCGACTGGAAGAAAGCCTGCGCCTTGCAGTGCGGGTTAAAGACCGCAACCTGCCGGTGCTGATCCAGGGCGAGACCGGCTCCGGCAAGGAAGTCTTCGCCCGTCAGTTGCACCAAGCCAGCCAGCGCCGCGAGCGGCCGTTCGTTGCGGTAAACTGCGCGGCGATCCCCGAGAACCTGATCGAAAGCGAATTATTTGGCTATGTCGCTGGCGCCTTCACGGGTGCCTCGAGCAAGGGTATGCAAGGTCTGCTGGAACAGGCCGATGGCGGCACTCTGTTTCTCGATGAAATCGGTGACATGCCCCTGCCCTTGCAAACCCGGCTGCTGCGGGTTCTGGCCGAGGGTGAAGTGGCGCCTCTGGGAGCCTCACGGCGCAAAGCGATCGACCTTCAGGTCGTCTGCGCCAGCCACCGCGATCTGGAAGGACTGGTCGCCGCGGGCGAGTTTCGCGAAGACCTCTACTTTCGTTTGAATGGAGCGCGCTTCCAGTTGCCGCCGCTGCGCGAACGCAGTGACCGGCTGGCGCTGATCAACCGGATTCTCGATGAGGAATCGACGCTTTGCGCAGAACCTATGCAACTCGCAGGTGCAGCTCTGGAATGCCTGCTTGGCTACCGCTGGCCAGGTAACGTTCGCCAGTTGCGACATGTGCTGCGTTATGCCTGTGCGGTGTGCGATTCAAACCTGATTCAGGTCAACCATTTGCCCGAGCAACTGCAAGATCACCGACTTGATGGCCCACGCTCTGGCGACACCATTGATTGCTGCGCGAGCCCGGAGCGCCAGGCACTGCTCGATGCCTTGGTGCGTCACCGCTGGAAACCCACCGCCGCTGCCAAGTCTTTGGGCATCTCCCGGGCAACCCTGTATCGGCGGGTGCATCAGCACGGCATCGACATGCCTGGCAGAAGCCAGGTGTAAGCCTGGCTCCCCGAGCAAACCGCTGCAATGAGCGCTCGTATCGACCCGTTCAACAGAAATGCACTCGTCACTGAGGCGTCAGGGTGTGGCTAAAACCTTGGCATGAAACACACGTCCGGCACGTCTGCCGGCGCTACCTCGGCCCATGAGTTGCTCACCTGACGCCATCTGCCCGCTCAGTCCTTGAGCGATTTGGGTATCGCAATACGGCTACTGGTCTTAACCTCGCGCAAAGCCAGACTGGACTGAATGGATGCAATACCTACCTGACGCCTGAGCACGTGCTCGATAAAGTCGCTGTAACTATCAAGATCCTCTGCCAACACTTGCAACACGTAATCGGCATCTCCAGTGATCTTGTGACAAGACAACACCTCGGGCAATTGCGCAATCACCGCCTCGAAGGCGTCCGGAGCATGATCCGCATGGGTGGAAAAACGGATGTGCACGAACGCCAAAATGTCCAGCCCTAGCATGCGTCGATCAAGATTGGCCTGGTAGCCCTTGATTACCCCCGCTTCCTCCATTCTCTTACGCCGTCGCCAGCAAGGCGTCAGGCTTAACGACAGACGCTCACTGAGCTCGGCGTTGGAAATGCTCGCATCTTCCTGCAGCAACGTGAGTATCGCCAGGTCGGTCTCGTCGAGGCTGATGCGTTTGGATGATTTTTTCTGCATTACGCCATTCCTGAGTCAAAACGCCCGAATAATCTAGCAAACCACGAAAACAAAGCAAAGAAAGCGCGTCCCGGCCGGAACAGAATATTTGCACTGGCTCACATTAACGGATGCGCAGAATGTTTACAGTTTTCAGTGATTCCCATCGCTTGCACCACGGCACCGAATTGAAAGACGGAGTGCTCAAGCCGTCGTTCGAACGGCCCAGTCGGGCCGATACTGTCCATAACCGCGTCAAGCAGGTAGGCCTTGGCCAGATCGTCGAACCGCGAATATTTGACCGGTCGTGTTACGTCAATGCGCACAGCGAGCGCTACGTCAGTTTTCTGGAAAGCGCCTGGTCAGAATGGTGCGCGACTGGACGGACCCACGATGCCCTGCCGCTGGTATGGCCAGTACGCGACCTGTCCAACGAGCAAGTCCCGACGTTCATCGACGGCAAGCTCGGTTTCTACGCCATGGACGCCGGTTCCCCGATTACCGCCACCACTTGGCAAGCGGCAAAAACCAGTGCAGACATCGCCCTCACCGGCCTGGCGCTGATCGATGAAGGCCACGACAGTGCCTTTGCCCTGTGCCGTCCGCCCGGCCATCACGCAGCGCGTGAATACATGGGCGGCTATTGCTATCTCAACAACGCCGCCATTGCTGCACAACAGGCCATTACCCAAGGTGCCAAACGTGTCGCGGTACTGGACGTTGACTTTCATCACGGCAACGGCACCCAAAACATTTTCTACGGGCGCAGTGACGTCATGTTTGTCTCGCTACACGGTGAGCCGACGGTGTCCTATCCGTACTACTCAGGCTTCAGCCACGAAGTCGGCACAGGCTACGGCGAAGGTTACAACCTGAACTATCCGCTGCCGAAGAACACCACTTGGGAAAGCTACCGCAATGCCCTGCTCCACGCCTGCAAGAAACTCCAGCAATTCGCCCCTGAAGTGCTGGTTATTTCACTCGGCGTCGACACGTTCAAGGACGACCCGATCAGCCACTTCCTGCTGGAAAGCGAAGACTTCATCGGCATCGGCGAACTGATAGCAGGCGTTGGCTGCCCCACCCTGTTCGTGATGGAAGGCGGCTACATGGTCGATGAAATCGGGATCAATGCAGTCAACGTACTGCATGGCTTTGAGAGCAAACGCGCCTGAGCCATCCCCTGCCCTACAGCATTTCAACTACTGAATCGGAAAATAAAAACATGACTCTCTTTATCGATGTCGATCATTCCGCACGCCTGTTCGCCAAGGTGGGTATCCGTCGGGCAATCCGCGAGATGGCCACATACATCGAAGCTGACTATTCACGCTGGGCGCAGTTTGATAAGTCGCCCCGCACCGCCAATCATTCCGCCGACGGTGTGATCGAGTTGATGCCCACCGACGATGGCCAACAGTACTCGTTCAAATACGTGAATGGTCACCCGGGCAATGGCCAAAGGGACTTGCTGACCGTCATGGCTTTCGGTGTTCTCGCCGATGTCTACAGTGGCTATCCAACGTTGCTCAGTGAATTGACGCTGACTACTGCCGTGCGCACCGCCGCGACATCCGCACTGGTCGCGCAGTCCTTGGCACGCCCTGGTGCAAGCATCATGGCAATCATCGGCAACGGCGCTCAAAGCGAATTTCAGGCCCTCGCCTTCCACGAAATGCTGTCGATCAGGGAAATCCGCATTTTCGATATTGATCGTGACGCGTCACTCAAGTTGAAGCACAACCTGTCGGCATTCCCGGGTATCGAAGTGATTCTGTCCACCTCCGTACAGGAAGCGGTCAAGGGCGCGCACATTGTCACTACAGTCACCGCCGACAAAACTTATGCAACGATTCTGACGCCCGAGATGATCGAACCCGGCATGCATATCAACGCTGTCGGTGGTGACTGCCCGGGGAAAACCGAACTGCACGCCGAGATCCTGCGCAACGCCCGGATCATCGTTGAATTTGAACCGCAAACCCGGATTGAAGGCGATATTCAACAACTGGAAGCCGACTCGCCCGTCGTCGAGTTTTTCCGCATTGTGCTGGGCGAAATTCCGGGGCGCGAGAATGACGCCCAAGTCACCGTGTTCGATTCGGTGGGTTTTGCTCTCGAAGATTTTTCGTCACTGCGCTACCTGCACGACCTTGCGCGAGAGCACGAGATCGGCGAGCGCATCCATCTAGTGCCGACCCCCGCTAACATAAAAGACCTTTACCAACTGCTTGATCAGCAACCCGCTGAACCGGCGCGTCTGCGCACCGCCAACTGATAACCGTGGGTGATGCCTCCGAACAGCGTGCCAAGAGGCCACTCACCATCCTGTAAACCCCAAAAACCACCACCGTCGGTAGCCGTTGCATCTCTAACAACAACGCTAGACACCCACTTTCTGCCAAAACTCAAAAACATAAAATCAAGAGGTTTTGTAATGAAATCAACTTCGTCCGAGCGGGTTGAACAACCCGCGCTGCAGCGCACGCTCAGCAATCGTCACATTCAGTTAATGGCCATGGGAGGAGCCATCGGTACAGGTCTGTTTATGGGTTCCGGAAAGATCATTGCCCTCTCCGGCACGTCGATCATCCTGATTTATATGATCATCGGGATGTTCGTCTACTTCGTCATGCGCGCCATGGGCGAACTGTTGCTCTCCAACTTGAAATTCAAAACCTTCGCGGATTTCGCCGGTGCCTACCTGGGCCCGCGAGCGGCATTTTTCCTCGGCTGGTCGTACTGGCTGAGCTGGAGCGTCGCGGTGGTGGGTGATGCCGTAGTGGTCGGCGGATTCTTTCAGTACTGGTTCCCCGATGTACCCGCCTGGATCCCGGCCATCGGTATGTTAATGACGCTGTTCGCCTTGAACGTACTGACCGTCAGGCTTTTTGGTGAAGTGGAGTTCTGGTTCGCGATCATCAAAATCATTGCCGTCGTCACCCTGATTGGCGTTAGCCTGGTGATGATTGCCAGCTCCTTTGTATCCCCCAGTGGCGTTACTGCGTCCCTGAACCACCTGCTGGATAAACAGGCAGCCTTCCCCAACGGCCTGTTCGGTTTCTTTGCCGGATTCCAGATGGCGATCTTCTCCTTTGCCGGCACCGAACTGATCGGTACTGCTGCCGCCGAAACTCGCTCCCCCGAGAAGACTCTGCCTAAAGCCATCAACTCGATTCCGCTAAGAATCATCCTGTTTTATGTGCTGGCGCTGGCCTGCATTATTGCGGTGACTTCCTGGCAACAGGTTTCGCCCAACAAGAGCCCTTTCGTTGAACTGTTTCTGGTTGCAGGGTTTCCCGCAGCAGCAGGTATCGTCAACTTTGTGGTGCTGACGTCTGCCGCCTCATCGGCCAACAGTGGCGTATTTTCATCCAGTCGCATGCTGTTTGGACTGGCCAGTCACGACAATGCTCCCGGGATTTTCCGGCGCTTGTCGGGTAATAGCGTGCCTCTGCTGAGCCTGGCGTTTACCACACTGTTGATGCTGGTGGGTGTACTACTGCTGTTCATCGTTCCGGAGGTCATGACAGCGTTTACCATCGTCTCTACCGTGTCGGCAATCCTGGTGATTTTCACTTGGTCGACCATCCTCGCGTCGTACATTGCCTATCGTAAAAGCCGACCCGACCTGCATGCGAAATCGGTCTACAAGATGCCTGGCGGCGTGCCGATGGCCTGGTTTTCGTTGACGTTCCTGGGATTTGTACTCTGCCTGCTGGCATTAAGACCTGACACTCGTATTGCCCTACTGGTCATGCCAGGGTGGTTCATTTGGCTGGCCATTGCTTATCAGCTGACCCATTCCAGGAAGCAACGATCCGCTGCTGGTTCGGCCAATCAGTACAGCTGATGTTCACCTGCTGCCTTTAGGTGCCGACGCAGTAAGCTTGAGCGCAATGCGGGATTTGCTGCGCACCCTTCCCCTCTATCTCGACGCGGCGGGGCAATAAAAGCTCTCTGTCTGCCCAGCAGGTAGCATATGGAACTGCTAGTGTTTATCCGCATGCCGTCAAAGTCCCAGCAGTCGGGTGGGTGTGAGCCGCAGTTTTGTTCGTGACCAAGTGCTACGCCTGCCGCTGCTGTTCGTTGGCAGTGGTGTACCCAAGATTTTCTTAATCCATCGAATGGAGCTTAATCCAGGAGAAAAATCATGGCGAAGGTACTGGTTCTCTATTACTCAATGTACGGTCACCTCGAAACGATGGCGGGCGCAGTAGCCGAAGGCGCGCGATCTGTACCCGGCACCGACGTAACGCTCAAGCGTGTCGCTGAAACCATTCCGGCCGAACAGGCAGCAGCCATTGGCGTCAAACTTGACCAGAAGGCACCGGTGGCGACACCTGACGAGCTGGGCAATTACGATGCCATCATCTTTGGCACACCGACGCGCTTCGGCAATATGGCGGGACAGATGCGCACATTTCTCGATCAGACCGGCGGACTGTGGATGAGCGGCGCGCTGGTCGGAAAAATCGGCAGTGTCTTTGCATCGACCGGCACCCAGCACGGTGGCCAGGAAACCACTATTACGTCGTTTCACAGCACACTCCTGCATCAGGGAATGGTCATCGTGGGTGTGCCTTACACCTGCGCAGGGCTGACCAACATGAGCGAGATCACCGGCGGTACGCCCTATGGCGCGACCACCCTGGCAGGCACTGACGGTAAACGGCAACCGTCACAAAATGAACTGGATATTGCGCGCTTCCAGGGTAAACACGTCGCTGAGCTTGCAATAAAAATCGCGGGTTAACGCAAGCACCTAAAATGAGGTGGTACTGCACCCTACCCTGCAAGATTTCTGACCGTGCCCCGTTTCTGCTAACCGAAACCCGACCCAGGTGCTCCACTGCCTCTGCTCAACTATTGAACAGGGGCAGTATCGTGAACACCTGACATCGCCCACAAGTTAAAGCGAGCTCGAATTAGCGTCATTTGTCACTCACACCATACGGCCCCAGGCACTTTCGTCTAACACCCTGAAACGGAGAAGCCAACGTGAGCACCTTGAAACTTCACCCTGCACTGGACAATGGTATTCAACCCGCCGCCGCGAATTTCACAGGTGGCACCCTGCAATGCCTATGTGCGACCGACAAGGTCGAGATCAAGATCGACGCACAAACCCTGCATAACCACGCGTGTGGCTGCAGCAAATGCTGGAAACCTCAAAATGCAATATTCGCCGTCATTGCCGTAGTACCTCGGGATAAGGTCAGCGTCATTGCCCACGGTGAAAAACTGTCAATCGTCGACGAAAACGCCACCATTCAGCGGCACGCCTGCAAGCAGTGCCACGCCCATCTCTTCGGGCGCATCGAGAACAAGGACCATGCGTTTTATGGTCTGGACTTCGTCCACACCGAGCTCTCTCCCCAGAGCGGATGGGCTGCGCCGAGCTTCGCAGCGTTCGTGTCCTCCATCATCGAAACCGGCACACCGCCAGCGCAAATGAAGGCCATCCGTGAACGCCTGCGCTCGATCGGCCTGGAGCCCTATGACTGCCTGTCCCCGGACTTGATGGACGCAATGGCGACTCATGTCGCCAAACAGAAAGGCCTGCTCCCCGCCGCCTGAGTGATCGGCCGCCGCGGTTTCTTCGTCGGACCGCGGCCCCGACGTCCCAAAATCAGAAAAAAGCGTCCACCCGATGTGAGTCGATGACGAATTTACTTCGCAGGTTTAATCCACCTCGCTGATGCAAACGACTTTAGGCTGCGTCATGTCTTCATACGCAAATCGAACACCTTCGCGCCCCAAACTTCCGTACTTAAAACCACCGAAAGGCATGGCATCGAAACGATAATCGGAAGAATCATTGATCATCACACCACCCGCTTCAATCTGACGCGCCAGTTTCAAAGCCGTGGAAATATCACGTGTGAAAAGGCCTGCGTGCAAGCTGTATTCTGTTGCATTGGCCATAGCAATAGCGTCTTCCAAATGGTCAAAAGGCTCCAGGATAACCACCGGCGCGAAGACTTCCTGCATCCAGATCGCACTGCTATGCCTCACATGCTCAAGCACAGTCGGCGCATAGCTTCCCCCTTGGCGATGGTGCCCACACAGCAGAACGGCCCCCTCGGCCAGTGCTTCGTTTACCAATTGTTCGGTACGACGGGCCGCCTGTTCCGTAATCATCGGGCCTACATCCGTTGCCCGCAGGTCAGGATCACCCACCACTAACGCGCGCGTTTGGCTGACAAAACGCTCACGGAAGTCCTCATAAATTGAACTATGTATAAGGATGCGTTGAGTGCCGATGCAATTCTGCCCTGCTGCCCAAAAGGCACCAGACACACAGGACTCCACGGTCGGTTCGATATCACAATCTTCAAGCACAAGTACCGGGGCATTTCCTCCCAGATCCATTGCGAGTTTCTTCAACCCTGCACTACGAGCAATGGCCTCCCCCGTGGCAAAACCCCCCGTAAAGGAAATCATCCGAACTTCGCGAACCTCTACCAATGCTTTACCCAAGTCGACGCCACCAGTCGCCGGGGTAATCACAGAGGGTGGAAGACCCGCTTTCACCAAGCACTCAACGAGCTTGAGTGCAGACAACGGCGCGAGTTCCGAGGGTTTCAAAATCACGGCATTGCCACCAGCGATTGCCGGGCCGAGTTTATGAGCGACCAGATTCAGTGGATCGTTGTAGGGAGTGATCGCGACGATAAGCCCCAACGGTTCCCGCGTGAACCAACCTTGACGCGACTCCGATCCTTCATAAGCCCCAAATGGAATCACTTCCCCGGCGTTACGACGAGCCTCTTGCGCCGATAGCTTCAGCGTGTTCACACAACGCTTCACTTCCTTCTCTGCTTGTCGCAGCGTCTTCCCCGCCTCTGCAACAATGAGTTTGGCAAACGCTTCAGCCTCAAGCTCTACACGCCGGGCCGCCTCCTCAAGAATGCGCGCACGCAGGTGACGAGGCATTGCCGCACTCTCGCGCACGCCGATTCGCGCGCGTTCCAGCAAGCCAGGAACTGCGGCTGCATCGAGGCAAGGGACGCTCCCTACCAAGCGACCATCGAATGGACTGAACACATCAATCTGTTTGGCTTCAACAAGCTGGATACTGGCCATGCTGGATACGCTCATGACTATCTCCTGTTATTTGCCGTGGGCGGTGTGGATGGCGACGATGTCCGACAGTAATGCGAAGGCCGTCTCGATGCGCCCTGCCCCTGGCCCCGACACTGTGACAGCTCCCAGCAATTGGGTATTGAATGACACTGCATTCGTAGCACCGCTGATTCCGGCAAGAGGATGTGAATTCGACAGTAACCGAGCTTCCACACTCGCTCGAACCGAGCCATCTGCTTCACGATTGGCGGAGCCGATCAGTTTCCAGCTCGCACCATTGGCACTTGCCTGGGCAATATCTTGCGCGCTGATCTTGCTGATACCCGAGCACGCTACATCGCTGACATTCAGTCGTGCATTGAGCAGTTCGTTGGCCAGGATCACCACCTTGAGGCGTACGTCAAACCCTTCCACATCGGCGGTTGGATCTGCCTCGGCGTAGCCGAGCTGTTGCGCTTGTACGACGGCATCGTTGAACGCCAGGCCGTCTTTCATCTGGGTGAGCACATAGTTGGAAGTGCCGTTCAGGATGCCTTCGAAGCCTTGCACGTTGGCGCCCGCCAAGGCCTGCTTCGCTAGACGAATCACCGGGGTGCCACTCATCACCGCACCCTCGTATTCGAAAGCGACCTGGTTGCGACGGGCCAACGCTTTGAGCTCGGCACCGTGCAGCGCAATGGGCCCCTTATTAGTGGTCACTACATGAATGCCGCTTTCCAAGGCCCAGCGGCAAAAGGTAGTTGCAGGCTCGCCATCCACCGGATTGGTGAAAGTCGCCTCAGCGATGATGTCTGCACCGGAATGCTTGATCACAGTTTCGTTGAAGGCCTCAGCATTACCGCCAGGCAGTTGAGCGAGTGCGCCTTTCTCAATCGGTAGAGCGACCAACCGCTTTGCATCCAGACCGTCTTTAGCAACGATGGAGCCGAGGAACAGATCGGTGACACCGACAATTTTAATCGTGAAGCCCAGGGCCTCTTTCCACTCGGCATTATGATCGGCGACCAATTGGGCGAAGCCACGGTTCACGCCACCAAACCCTACCAAGGCAATTTTGTACTCAGTCATAAACGCTGTTCCTTATTGATGTTGTTCGATAGGAACATCCTAAGAGCCGGGCTTTGGCAGTTGAATATGGCAGAGTGCTGTATTAGTTGGGCGTTTTGCCCAAGCACGATTTTGTCAAAACACCGCAGAAAGGACGAACGATGTCACGGTGTTTTCCACCCCTGGCATGGCCGCGATTTCCTTCCACACAAGATGGACACGTTCCGGTGTGGCGGCATTCACACGCAGCATTAAATCGAACTCACCACTGAGTACTTCACATTGCACGACTTCGGGAATGGAGCGCAGTGCAGTCAGTACTTCTTCGCCACGCATGCGGTCGTAGCGGTAGACAAAGATCACCGCGCTGATAAGCGACGCAGGCCGCCGCGACTCACCGAGCAGTACCGTATAACCCTGGATCGCACCGTCGCGCTCAAGACGCTCGATGCGCTGGCGCACCGCATTGCGCGACAGGTTGATCTTGGCACCCAATTCAATATGGGCTATTCGCCCATTGGCGGTAAGTTCGGCCAGTATGCGTTCGTCCAACGGATCCAGAATGCGCTTCATGCAGGCCTCTGCTGTGCCAGACGAAGAGCCTGGCACAGACCCTCCAGATCGCCCTTGGCCTGGTACGGTGGTTGCGCGCGCACCTCGACAGTGCTCGGAACGCTTGCTTGCCAGACGCCCAATTCGGCCAACAGCGCCGCCGACTTGGCCGGCGCAATTTGCCCAAAGGTGACCATCGGCGCGCCTAGGCTGCGTCGATGAAGCCTGCCGGCCAGTACACCGACAGCGGTGTGAGGATCGATGGCCGAGCCTGTCTCTCGGAACAGCTCGACCACCTCATCGCGTACCTGAGATTCGTCTACCGCATAGGAATCGAAGAGGACTCGGGCACGCAGCCATTGCTGGTTGCCGATGCTCATTTCTCCGCAACTTTCAAAATGCTCCATCAGCGCTTTTGTTGAGCAACCATCGTGCTCGTAAATCTCCCAGATAAACCGCTCCAGGTTGGAAAACAACGAGAAGTCCATCGCCGGCGACACTGTTCGGTTAGTCATCCGGGTGGAGTAGCGATTGCAATGAAAAAACTGGTGCAGGGCATCATTGCTGTTGGTGGAAATGATCACCTGATTGATGGGTAGTCCCATTTTCTGCGCAATGTAACCGGCGTAGATCTCGGCCGAGCTGGCAGCTGGAACACTAAAGCCAACGGGACGAGAGCCACCGCCCAGTTGCAAGGCCGCGTGAAAGTAAAAAACGATCTGGGCCAGGACGCCGATCCAATTGGTCGAGTTGAAACAGATCGGCAACACGCCGTCCAACGGCCACTCTCGCAAGAGTCGGGAGACCAGCGTCTGGCAATCATCGAAATTACCGTCAACCGGAAACAGCTGAACCCGCTGCGGGTCGGCTGCCTGCAAGGCATTGAGTTGCTCAGGTGCAAGCCCGTCGCGCGGATACAGTATCGCCATGCGGGCGGCCGGGCAGTCAGCAAAGGCTTCAAGCGCTGCGACGCCGGTATCACCGTTAGTTGCACCGACCACCAACGCTTCTTTACCGACCTCCTCCAGAAAATGCTCGACCAGACGCGACTGCAATTGCGCGGCGAAATCCTTGGAAGAACCGGTCGGTCCATGAAACAGCTGGAGTATCCACTCGTTATGCCCGATCTGCTCAAGCGGCGTAATAGCGCGGTGCTTGAATTGTTGATAGCTGTCACTGAGCAAGGCGCGCAGGGTGCTTTCGTCTATGGAAGAACCAACAAACGGCGAAACCACTCGCCAAACCAACTCATCAAACGGCAGCCACGACCAGCTGGCAATCTGTTTCTCGGTGAAGACAGGCAAACTGGCTGGGACATAGAGACCACCATTTTCGGCGAGCCCCGACAGAACCACACTGCGAAAATCAGCACGCATGTCGCCGCCGCGAGTGCTTACGTAATGCATGTCAACTCCAAATCAGTTTTACAAAAGGCGATGAGCTTGAGCCACCAGCCAGGTAGAAAAATTCGCGGCATCAGGCGATAGCACTTCGTTCTGTTCGTGCACCAGATAAAAGGATTCGCTTGCCTCGATTCGGTGATTGAATGGTGCAACCAATTGCCCACTCTTAAGCAAATCCTCGACCACGGAAGACCGTGCCAGCGCAACGCCCTGCCCCAGTTCAGCCATGCGGATCGTGGAGATCAGCGTGTCAAACTGAAGGCCACGGGAGTAGTCGACGTCGTCTGCTCCAACTCGCTTCAGCCAGTAACCCCAACCTTCTTCGTACCCCAACACATGAAGGAGTGAATGGTTCATCAAGTCGCGAGGCTCATGTATGGGTGAGCTGGCCATAAGCGTTGGGGAGCAAACAGGCTGAAGGATGTCCCAAGTCAATCGCTGGGCGTGCAAGCCCGACCACTCACCGCATCCCCAGCGAATCTCCAGGTCATCCTCGCCGTCCGGTTCTTTCACCCAAATATTGCTGATATATCGAATATCGATCTGGGGATACTCCCGACAAAAATCTGCGAGTCGGGGGGCCAACCAATAGTGAAGAAAGGAAAGGCTGCCGCGCACCTTCAAATGTCTTCGATTGTGCTGGCCGAAAATCTCGTTCGTGCCGACTGCAAGCCGACTGATCGCGTCTTGCACGACAGGCAGGTACGACTGCCCTTCCTCGGTCAAGCCAAGCCCTCGGGGTAAGCGCTTGAACAGTGCCACGCCGAAGTGACTCTCTAACTGACGGATCTGCTGACTCACAGCCCCTTGAGTCAAATGGAGTTCTTCCGCCGCGTGGGTAAAGTTTAAACAACGCGCCGATACTTCGAATGCCCTCAACCAGTTCAAGGGTGGTAGTGACTTTTGACTCATCGGCGCAACCTCATCAGGACTTTATCTATGCTCAATCATTGCCTGAGAAATTCACGCGGTGCCAGAGGAATGAGCCGCTGTGGCTAAAGCCAACCGCTCCGCTCTCTTGTTTCGAGTGATCCAGTAAACGAAATAACACCATCCGATAAAGGGGAGGCCGAAATACAGCGCCACTCGCTGCTCAGGATCAAAAGCGATACCCACACAGGCCAGCAGACAACACAACAGTGCACCGATAGGTACCCATGGATAGCCTCGTACACGGAAATGCAGATCTTCAACTCGTCCGCCATTAGCGACGTATTGACGACGGAACGCGATCTGGCTTGCAGCAATGCTCATCCACACGACTACGACTGCCAGACCGGAGATGGACACCAAGGCCAAGTAAACCGTATCAGGGGCAAACACACTGCTGAGCAGTGAAGCCACTGCACCCGCCATACTAAGAACGATGGCGTTCACCGGGGTCCCCCGACTGGAGAGCCTGGCGTAGCGCTTAGGCATATGTCCTTGATCGCTCAATGTCCACAGCATGCGCGATGCGGCATACAGCCCCGAGTTAGCGGCGGAAATCAGTGCCGTGAGAATGACGAAGTTCATAATGTCGGCAGAGTACGGGATGCCAATCAGCTCAAACACCATCACGAACGGACTTTCTACGAGCCCCGCTTGTTCTCGTGGCAGTAACGTCGCAAGGACGAAAATTGTCCCCACGAAGAACAGCGCCAAACGTACCACTGTCGTGCGGATTGCCTTGGGCACGCTAGTGTGTGGATCTTGCGCTTCACCTGCTGCAATTCCGATCAGCTCAGTTCCGGAAAATGCGAAGGAAACTGCCAGGAGAGTCATTGCTATGGGTAAAAACCCGGTGGGGAAAAGCCCTTCACGTGTGAAGTTGGAAAGTCCCGCCCCCTGCAAATTATGTACTTGCAAAAGACCGAAAATTGCCGCTCCGCCGATCACAATGAACGTGATAACGGTCAGAACCTTAATCAGCGAAAGCCAAAATTCAGTCTCCGCAAACAACCGGACAGAGACAACATTGCTTAAGAAAACTGCAATGGCAAATAGCGCGCTCCAAATCCAGACCGGTGTATCAGGAAACCACCGAACCATCAGTATGCCCGCAGCTGTAAATTCTGAACCGATAGCTACTGCCCAAGTGAGCCAGTAAAGCCAGGCCACTGTATAGCCTGTGCCTGGGCCCAGGTATCGCGTCGCGTAGCTACTGAAAGATCCGGTTTCCGGCATCTGTACCGCCAGTTCACCGAGACAGACCATGACTAAATACACCATCACTGCACCGATGATGTAAGCGATCACGGCGCCGAGTGGCCCGGCCTGATTAACCGTGTAACCGGAAGTAAGGAATAACCCCGTACCGATCACTCCGCCCAGTGCCAACATCACGATGTGGCGTGTTTGCATTTCTTTTTTGAAACGCGAGTTTGGATCGGGCTGATTATCTTCGATATGCGTCGACATAGTTTTATTCTCATGAAATGTGCGGACAAGCGTCCTTGTAACTGGCTGTTGGGCAGTACAATTTAGTTGTCGCTGGATTTTATTATTTTCATTCTTCATGAAGGGCTTAAGATGAATATCGAAAGTCCTGCCCGTACTCAGGCTCCGACCTCAATGAAGCGTTGGGCACTGTCAGCGTGAAGGCTCGCATCACTGTGTTTACTTCGCACTAAAGCGAAGGCTTGTTTTAGATCAGCCAATAAGTCTGCTGAATCTTCAATACCTACGGACACTCGAACCAAACCTTCGGAGATTCCAAGTGCCTGACGTTCTTCCAAGGTATTTTCTACGTGACTGGTCGTTCGAGCCGGCCCATAGATGGTCTCGACGGCGCCCAAATTACCCGCCCGATGCGCATATCTGAGCAGCGGGAGCAAACGAGTCACGGTGTCCATGCCCCCTTTCAGCACGAAGCTGACGATGGCTCCGAATCCGTTCATTTGCGAACGAGCGATGTCATGACCTGGATGTTGAGGCAACCCCGGATAATTCACAGACTCGACCAGCGGCTCGGTACAGAGGTACTCGGCCAAAAGCTTCGCGCTCGCCTGTTGCTGGCGAAGACGCAGAGCCAGAGTCTTGATGCCTCGGATGATCAGATACGCCGAAAAAGGATCCAGCGAAGCTCCATTGATTTCGCGGTAATGGCGAACTTGAGCCATCAAATGCTCGGCGCCGCAAACCACACCGCCGAGTACATCACCATGACCGGACAGGAATTTGGTCGCGCTGTGCACAACCACATCAACGCCTAAAGCGAGCGGATTCTGATTCAGAGGCGTCGCGAATGTATTGTCCGCAACAACCAAAGCGCCCACTCGCTTCGCCGCTGCCACAAGACGCCGAATATCAACGATTTTCAGCGTTGGGTTCGTGGGTGTTTCCAGGTACAGGACGCTGCAGCCTTTAGCGATCTCCTGCTCAAGCGCCACAGTCTCGAGCGTATCGCAAAGGGTTACCTCCACACCCATGCGTGGAAGAAACTCCTCGAAAATCTTGTTCGTACCGCCGTAGCTGTCACGCGTAGATATCACACGCTGCCCATAGGACAGGAAGGTGTGCAGTACACCGCTGATTGCGGCCATCCCGGTACTGAAAGCTACAGCCGACTCTGCGTTTTCGAGCTCGCAGAGTTTATCTTCCAAGACAGAGACAGTGGGATTGCTCATCCGGCTGTAAATGAAGCCCGGCTCCTTTCCCAATGCCACGTCATACCACTTATCAATATCGTCATAGCCATAGGCGGCACTGACCACGATGGGTGTCTGGGTCGCATTGTAGGGATGTTGAACCTGCTCTCCTCCCCATACGACTCGAGTCCCCATCCCGACCTCTGAAGCCTGGACGGCGCGTTTCTTATTTTCCATAAAATTGTCTCGCTTCAAGGGAAACACTACCGTGTTCCAAGTGGGCTTGGGAGGACTATATGGAAAGCTCATGCTTGTGAAAAATCATGATATCTGGGAGTTAGGGGTGCTTTTTTTAATGGCCGGATGCGAGTTCCCGTCATAGGCCTGCCGGCTGCCCACTACCGGCGCTATGATTATGAACAAAAGGTTGTGTCGTTCGATGAGGTCGTGCAGGGCCGCACCAGGGATTTGTACGTAACATTGCATAAGCCATGCGGTGACCAGAATAATCCGGGACGCGACCGTATTATCGTGACCAAGGCGGTGAGTAATACAACATATCAGGAGCTCCATCATGAGCCATGACAAGAACAAAGCGCAGGCCCTGGATGACCTGGAGGAAGCGACAGATGACATACGCCGAACTGACAATCATGCCGAGCGCCTGGAAGCGTTGTACAAGGCTCAAGGCATGCTGTACATGCTATGGCGTATTGATTGGGTGAGCAGCGAAGAATTCGAAGAACTGAAACTCAAGCTTCTCCGAGCTGATGCGCAGGCAGTGCGCCAGATAGAGGAGAAAGTGAAACCCGCGTGAGCGCGAATGACGAATAGAAAGGTGTCCCGCCCGGCAACAGTCGCCACGCTGTCTACAGCCGACGACATAGCGGCGCTACGCCTGAACATCTAAATTCGAAGGGAGGTCTGGGAGTCGACAAGCGATCGCCAATCAACGCATGTCGGCAACTGAGCACATTCGCTCAATCAACCAATGCGTATCCACTTGATCATTGACCCACATTCCACTGTCGCGGGTCATTGAAACATGAAGGTTTTCACCAAACCATTAACCGGGTCCGTAGTGCTTTTCGCACTGACCGAAACCGCGCTCGCCAGTGGTTTTACCGAAGATGCCAAAGTCGACGTACTCAGTCGCAACTTCTACCTGAACAACGACTACCGCTCGCCCTCGCCGAGCGGAAAGAATTACAAACAGGAATGGGCTCAAGGGTTTATCGGTACGTTCGTATCCGGTTTCACCGAAGGAATGATCGGCGTCGGTCTCGATGCCCATGCTTTTTACGGACTGAAACTGGACGGCGGCAAGGGTCATTCCGGCACTGGATTGCTACCGGTGAACAGTGACGGTCGCAGCGAGAGCGACTACTCCAGCGCTGGCGGCGCGCTCAAGCTGAAAGCCTCACGCACCACCCTCGCCTTTGGCGAAATGACGGTCGAGACGCCGGTATTCGACACCTCGGATAAACGCCTGCAACCGGAATACGCCACGGGTTTTCTGCTCAATAGCCGCGAGATCGACAATGTGAATCTGGTGGCCGGGCATTTCACCGCGTTCAAGAACCAGGACAGTTCATCCGGCAAAGGCGATTTCCAGGGCTACGGCGCCAACACGAAGGCCGGCGGGATCAGCATCATCGGCGTTGATCTGTTCAGCGACAGTCCGCTGGGTGGCGCGCTGTACGCCTCCGACCTCAGTGAAACCTGGCACCAGTACTATGCCAATCTGCACTTCAAACAGTCCGGCGTATTGCTCGACGCCAACCTCTATCACACCCGGGATTCCGGTCAGGCACTGGCCGGGGAAATCGACAACACCGCTTTCAGTCTCTCAGGCAAATACACCTTCGGTCCGCATGCGGTGATGCTCGGCTGGCAACGGATCAACGGCGACACGCCGTTCGATTTCGTCGGCGGTGACTCGATCTATCTGGCCAACTCGATCAAATACGCTGACTTCAACGGCGCCCACGAGCGCTCGTGGCAAGCCCGTTATGACCTGGATCTCGGTGCGTTCGGCATTCCCGGTCTGAATTTCATGACCCGCTACGTTTCCGGCAGCCACATCGACGGCACTCACGCGCCCAAGGGTGGCGCCTATAACCCGTTCGACGCGGACAGCGGTGAGTACCAGCCACAACAAGGCGCCGGCGGCCGTCACTGGGAGCGCGATATCGACCTGCGCTACATCGTCCAGTCCGGTGCGGCGAAGGATCTTTCGGTGCAACTGTCCCAAGTCTCGCACCGGGCCAACAGCGCTCAGGCGGGTGATGACATTGACCGGATCTACGTGGTGATTCAGTACCCGCTGAAGTTTTGAATGCAGAAATCTGATCGCCCATAAGATAACCCGCCCCCACCATCGCATCGCCGCCATAAGCAACCACGCTATTACCCAGATAATAACTAACAGCACGAGCGCCTTACCCCTGCTGACCAGAAACTAATGTTTGTTGTTGATAGTGGCAAAGGTTCCACATTTACCGGGAAATCTCTCAGACGGCGATAGTGCCCACTTATTCCTTAAGTGGGCACTGTCCTGCGCACAGACATCGAACCCTTGCGCAGTGGACAAACTCCAGTCTGAACGCTGCCGGTGCAGCCCCGTGACACGACTGTGATCGTGGATCATCGCGCCCTGCCCCATTGCAGCCTTCTGATGGGTGCGCTTTTACTCTGCCAGGGCCAAAAGTAGCTGCTCGCTTTAAAGGCAATCAATGCCCGTCAGATAAATTAATGTTCCAGGGGTTCGTCAATACATCACCCCTTACATCAACGGAATCGTATAACTCACGATCAGGCGATTCTGATCCTGGTCGCGAGCGATATCGCTCCGGGACATCGCGTTACGCCAGCCGAAACCCACGTTCTTCAATGCGCCGCTCTGGATCACATAGTCCAGAGCGATATCGCGCTCCCATTCGGTTGCGTCCTTGCCGCTCGCAGTCTTGATATTGTCGCCCTTGAGGTACATCACCGATGCCTTCAAGCCTGGAACGCCAAGCGCTGCGAAGTCATAGGCGTACTGCGCGAATGCCGTGCGCTCACCCGCCTGGATGAATGTCTGAATGGTGCGGTCGGTGTAGAGATAAAGGCTGGCACCCGCTTCGCCTTTACCCACCAGACCGCCCTGATTGAGTTGCGCAAAATTGCTGCCATCCGAAACGCTTTGATACCCCGCCGTAATCGCGTGGCCGCCCAATGAATAAATGAATGCCGCGCTCCACGTGTCGTTGTCAATTTCACCGCTACCGTCTTTGGTATAGCCGCCGATCTTGTATCCACTGGCGCGACCGGCCACGCTGCTGTTCTTGCCATTGGACGTGGTCTTGAAATAACGCAGGTCGGTTTTCAGCGAGCCGTACTCACCCATCGGCAACACATGCAGCAAACCGGCGAAGTGCTGCTGGTAATAGTCTTCGAGAGTGGCGTAGTAATACTGGGCGGTCAGGTCTTTGGTCAGTTTGTAATCGCCACCGGCAAAGATGAATTTATTGCTTTCCCGGGTACCGCCTGCAACTGCCAGACCTGAACTATCGCTGGAAGCACGTCCGGTGGCGTGTTCAAGTTGACCGGCGGTGAAGGTCAGATTGTCAATTTCATTGCTGGTGACTTGTCCACCCTCGAAGGTTTGCGGCAACAGGCGACCATCGTTGGAGACCAGAATCGGTAACTTCGGTTGCAAGGTGCCGTAACGCAATTCAGTCTTGGAGAAGCGCATCTTGGCCGTTGCACCGGCACGACTCCATTGGTCCGCAGCCCGGTCACCGTCGTTGGGAAACATTGAGCCGCCAACGTGACGACCTGTGCCACTGTCGAGCTTCAAACCCAGCAGACCGATAGCGTCCAGACCAAACCCCACGGTGCCGTCGGTGAACCCGGATTGATAATTGAGCATGAAGGCCTGCCCCCATTCTTCAGTCTTTGAAGGCGCGGCGGCACCATCACGGTTATCGTTGTTGAAATAGAAGTTGCGCAAATTCAAGTTGGCTTTGCTGTCGTTAATAAAATCGGCAGACGCCAAGGGACTCATGGCAATACTCAGGCCGCCGGTCAAAAAACTTAATACTTGAAATGTGGCTTTCATCAGGACGAACTCCAGCGCGAAACCTATGTTCCGGGCACATTAAAAAGGCAGCAGGAAGCACTCGGCCAATCAGGCGATTGGCCAATGCGTTAAATAATCATCAAGAAATGTCGCTGATCAACAGAGCGTGATGTTGGTTAAAACCTCCGAAAAACCCTGTCAGAAAAGTGCCTTGAAAGTCCCTGTGTCGTCAGTCGATCAATCCATGAGCGTCATAAAACGGATACGGTCCGGGGTACTCGCCAAACACGACGTTGTGGGTCACCAGCGCCTGCGTATGCCAGCGATGCAGCAGATAACCGGGTGGTTCCAGATTGAAATGTGCCGGGGCGGATTGCTGTAGATCCAGCACCACTTGATGTGAGATGCCGGGGCACACACAACTCAGGCTGCCACCGAAACGTCGCTGCATCGGCCGATGCAAATGCCCGCACAGCAAACGCTCCACCTGCGGGTGACGGGCAATGACCTGCTCCAGCGCCGATGCATTGATGAACGGCTCACGGTCCATATGACCAATGCCGCTGATGAACGGTGGGTGATGCAGAACCAACAATGTCGGTGCATCGGGACGATGCGACAGTTGTTCATCCAGCCAGCGCAATTGGCTGTCCAGCAACTGACCGCCATGGGCATCGGGAATGGTCGTGTCCAGACCGATAAGCCGCAACGGATACTCCTCAACCACCCAATCCAGTGGTGCACCGGTGGATATCGGTAAGTAGGTGTGATCGGCGAATGCTGCCCTCAGATGCTCGCGTTTGTCGTGGTTACCGGGCACCAGGTAGAAAGGTATGCACAGTCGTGCGAGTTCGGATCGCAACACGGCATATTCATCTGGACGACCGAAGTCCACCAGGTCGCCACTGATCACAACGATGTCGGGACGCGGATCGCTGGCATTCAAATGATCGACAGCCCGACGCAACGCGCCAAGGGTATCGACGACACCATAAGTCAGTCGCTGACCCGCTTTAAGGTGCAGGTCGCTGAGCTGTGCAATGAGAAACGGACGGTTCAAAATAGGCCTCTAAAAGCAAAACATCACGATTGCAGGGTGAACAGCACTTGTGGCTCGACGGCCAAGGCAATCAGCGCGCCGGGGGCGTGGATAACGCCATCGGTGCTGTCCACCAACAAGGGTTGTGCGGCGCCGACATCAACCAACAAACGGCTTTGGGCACCCTGAAAAAACTGCCCCACCAGACACCCGCGCAGATGCCCCTGGCTCTCCATCACCCGCAGATGCTCGGGGCGGCAATACACAGTGGCGGGCAGATTGTCGCCATTCCATGGCAATTCACCGCCACTGACTTTCAAGCCATGGGACGTGCGCTCGATTACCGGGAACGCATTGAGGTTACCCACGAAACTGGCGACGAAAGCGTTGGCTGGTTGCTGATAGATTTCTCTCGGGCTGGCCAACTGCGCGACGCGACCGCGCTCCATGACCAGGATGCGGTTGCCCAGCGCCATGGCTTCACCCTGATCGTGGGTGACGAACACCGACGTAATTCCCAAACCGCGTAACAGCTGATCCAACTCGCTGCGCAAGCGTTCACGCAACTGAGCGTCCAATGCAGCCAAGGGTTCGTCGAGAAGCAACACCCGAGGTCGAGGTGCCAGGGCACGGGCCAGGGCGACCCTCTGGCGCTGACCGCCGGACAGCTCATGAATGCTGCGCTTGCCGTGATCCTGCAGACCCACCAGCTCCAGCAATTCCGAGCAACGCTTGTTGCGTTCGACGGGTGACAGGCCACGAATTTTCAGACCGTAGACAATGTTGCCGGCCACATCCAGGTTCGGAAACAACGCGTAGTTCTGGAACACCATGCCCACGTCACGACGCTCGATGGGCAGGCGTGTGACGTCACTGTCGCCAAAAAACACTTGCCCTACGTCCGGTCGCTCCAGACCCGCGATCAAACGCAACGTCGTGGTTTTACCGCAACCCGACGGGCCGAGTATCGCAAGGGTTTCCCCTGCTTCGACGGTCAGGTTCAGATCATGTACGGCAACGGTGCCATCGGAGAACGCCTTGCGGCAACCCTCCAGGCGAATGGTGGTTCCGGTCATCGTTTTTCTCCACGGGAAAGACGGGCGCTGATGGCCTGTAATGCAATGAGTAGCGGCACGATCATCAGCAGGAATATGAGCGTGTAGGCGCTGGCGACTTCCAGCCTGGCCGAGGCATAGCTATCGGCCAACCCTACCGGCAATGTCTTGGTCAGCGGGGTGTGAAGCATCCAGGTCAGGTTGAACTCACCCAGCGACAAGGTAACAACCATCAACACCCCGGCGAGAATCCCTGCCTGGCAGTTGGGCACCACCACACTGAAGAAACGCCGGAGCGGCCCGGCCCCAAGGCTGGCCGCGGCCTCCTCCAGGACCGGCAGATGCTGGCGCTGCATCACTGCCATCACTGGGCGCACCAGAAATGGCAGGGTGAACAACACATGACCAACGAGAATGAATAACCAACTGCTTCGAAACCCACCGAACTGACCATAGGTAAGCAGTAATGCCAAAGCACTTGCCAGACCCGGCATCGCCACCGGCAACACCATCAACTCCTCGAACGCGCGGCTGAAGCGGTTGTTCATCCGTACCAGCGCGTAAGCCGCTGGTACGCCAACCACACAGACACATAGCGCACAGGCCGCAGCCAGTTGCAGTGATAGCCAGACGGTCGGAGAGTAGGCCTGCCAGACTTGCACCAGCCAATCGAACGTCAGCCCGCTTGAAATCCCCTGGAAGTAATTACGCGTCAACCCGGCCAACAGCGACATCAGCACGGGCACCAACATGAACGCGCAGACCAGCAAGGTAAAAGCCAGTTGCCCGACAAACAGCGTTGAGCGTTTCACAAGACCGTCCTCGATTGTTTGACCAGCCGCCGGGCCAGCAACAGCACGGCCCAGGTCAGCGCGCCCAACACCACCGACAGCGCGGCGGCCACGGCGAAATTGGCGTAGTTGGTAAACACGTTGTAGATCGCCACGGGAGTCACGTTCAGCCGAGTGCCCAGCGTGAACGCCGTACCGAACGCCCCCATAGAGGTTGCAAAGCAGATCGCCCCGCACGAGATCAACGCCGGCGCCAAACCGGGCACGATGACATCGCAGACCACTCGCCAATGACCCGCCCCCAGTGAATGGGCGGCTTCCTCCAGGCTGCGATCCAGGCTTTCGCAAGCCGCCATCACCGTGAGGATCACCCGCGGAATCGAGAAGTACAGGTAGCCAATGCACAACCCCATTAATGAATAAGCAAAAACCCAGCGCTCACCCGCCAGCTCAAGGCCAAGGGTGGCGAACAACCCTTGGCGACCGGCCAGCAGAATCACCAGAAAACCGACCACCACGCCGGGAAACGCCAGCGGGAAGGTCAACAAGGCGACCAAGGCCGAGCGGCCGAAGAAGCGCTGGCGAGCGAGAAACACCCCACTGATGCCACCTACCAAGAGCGCCGCGAGGGTCACCACAAGTGCAAGCATGCAGGTCTGCGCCAGACTGCCCAGATATTGCGCGCTACTAAGCACCTGCCAATAACCGCTCGCGCTGCCATCGCGACTTTGCCCACCCAGCACAATCAGATGCGCCAGTGGCAATAACCAGAACGCGAACAGCACCGTTGCTGCAGGCACCAGCGACCAGGCAGCGGTCGGCCGCAGGGACGGGACGATGGCCTGCCCCACAGGTACTTTCCGAGTGCTCACTACCGAGGCCGTCACTTACTTGACCTCTCTCAGATACCGCGCGGAGAAGGCTTCCTGCGCCGCCGCCATTTGCTCATAGTTGACCACGCCGGCCCGGGCGTAGTCGCTGTCCGGCAAGAACTGTGCGGCAATATCCGCAGGCATCTTCGTCGCTCGTACCGGCCGCAGATACGCCTTGGCCCACAGTGCCTGACCTTGATCGGAGAGGACGAAATCCAACACCTTCTCGGCGTTGGCCCGATGTGGGCCATTGCCGACCATGCTCATCACGTAAGGCACGCTGATGCTGCCTTCCTTGGGAATCACGAACGCGACGTTGGCATTGTCCTTGTAACGCGCCCGATAGGCGTTGAAGTCGTAATCGACCAGAATTGGCAGCTCGCCGGACAGCACCCGGGCATAAGCCGTCTGCTTGGGTACGATGGGGGCGTTTTTCGCAAGTTTCTGGAAGTAATCGATGGCTGGCGTGAAGTTATCCAGGCTACCGCCCATGGCCTGATTGATGGCCACCGCCGAGACATAGCCGACAAAAGCGCTGGACGGGTCAAGGTAACCGACCATGCCTTTGTATTCCGGCTTGAGCAGATCACTCCAGCTTTGCGGCACCGGCAAGCCACCCAGTGCATCGACGTTGACCATGATGCCCAAAGTGCCGGAGTGAATCGCAAACCAGTGACCTTGCGGGTCTTTCAAGCCAGCAGGAATCTGCTCCCAACCCTTGGGTTTATAAGTGCCGACCACGCCGGCCTTTTGCGCCTGCAAACCGAAGGTGACGCCGTAATACACCACATCGGCTACCGGTGCAGCTTGTTCGGCTACCAACTGCGCCAGTGCCTGGCCGGAGTTCTTGTTATCCAGCGGGACCTGCACGCCCGTCGTATTGGCAATCGCCTTGAGTTGCGTGCCCCAGTCCGCCCACTCCGGCGGGCAGTTGTAGCAAATCGCCGTTTCGGCGGCCAAGGCCAGGTTGGCCACGCCACATAGCAGCAATGTCGCCAGGGTTTTATAGAAGCGAATCATCACGCATCTCCTCGTAGGGTTGAGTACTTTCGCCCGGCCGGATATGGCAAGGCAGGCAATGGGAAACCGGTGCGGCGCCAGCGATCTGCGCCAACAATTGATCGATCACGGTACAAGCAAGCATCGCGATGGGTTGAACAACGCTGCACAGCGTCGGATGCATCTGGGTGCCAAGGGCGATACCGTCAAAGCCAATGATCGAAATCTGCCGGGGCACGTTCCAGCCGTTGCGCCGTAGTTCCGCAATCAGGCTGATTGCCAGCAAATCGTTGGAACAGACCAGCGCACTGAGTGCCTGCGGGCCGTGGAGTAACGGCTCGATGGCGGCAAAGTCAGCCTGGGTATGGGCGGGCATTTCGATCACCGGCAGGCTGTCGAGACCGGCCTCACGCATCGCGTCGCAATAACCGGCGTGACGCAGGCGGGCGCGGTCGGACTGCAAGGCAGGACCTGCGACCATGCCTATCTTCCAGTGCCCCGCCTCCAGCAGATATCGAGTGGCAAGCGCCATGCCCGTGCGGTTGTCCACCGACACGGTGCTGTAGTCCGGATTGCCGGACTGGTGATAGGCCAACACAAAGGGTGTGTCTTCGCTGGCGAGGCTTTGCAGCACGCGGTTGCTATTGGCATCGGTCACCGTCAGGACCAGACCGTCAACCCGACGCCGCAACAACTCCTCGACTACCGCGCTCTCGCGCTCGCTGCTGTAGTCGGTAGTTGCCAGCAACAGGTTGTAACCACGTAAACGCGCAGCGCGTTCCATCGCCTGAATCTGCTCAGCGAACACCGGGTTAAGGAGATTGGGAACCACCACACCGATCAAGTTGGTGGTTTGCAGGCGTAGTTGACGACCAAGACGGTTGGGCCGAAAACCCAATTCGCGCGCTGCAGCAAATACTTGTTCTCGAGTGGCCGGACGTACCACTTCGGGGGAGGCAAAGGTTCGCGCTGCGGTCGCCCGCGAAACACCTGCCAGCCGTGCAACCTCTTTCAAATCAGTCATTGTCACTCGCTTGAGATCGATCTCATTGGCGAGAAGATTACTCAGCGAACATGGCGTTCCTGCGATAGACAGATGACATTTCGATGTCAGGAATTGACGCTCAATGATGCGCGTCAGACGTCGGGTCGCGTAATCCGTGCGCGACCCGACGGGGTTGAGACGTGCTTAGATCCGGATGATCTGGGTGATGTGCGGTTTGCCGTTAATAGGCGCGTAAATTTCCACGACCGCTTGCCAGCTGTTTGGCGAACCAGGCTGCGTTGCTTGCGCCTGATAACGATAGTTGGTGCCGTTGACGACCTGGGTGGAAACCAGTTCAGCCGTGTAGTGCACACCCACGAGCCCGGCCAGGGCTTCATCGAATACTTCCTGATCCTTTGGAGTCAGTTCGTGATAAGGAGTCCATCCGCCAACGAGATTCTCTTGAGCCGACATACGATATATCTCCATATATAAGTTCCTACTCGTCTGGCTTTTCGGAGTTCGCCCCGTTTATTTGATGGTTTCCGGAATCCATTGTGCTGCAACGCAGGCCATCAAGTGGCAGGCATGCGCGAACGTATGGCCATGGAGGAAAAGGTAGTAGTCGCCAGCTTCAGATCCTTGTCCCTGATAGAAACAGCCATCAATGAACGATGACTGCCAGACCTCCATGTCTTGTCAGCGTCGGCTCTGCTTGTCGTGCATGCCGCTGGATGGCTTTAAGCTATCAAACTCAAGTGGAATGTATGTCCGCATTTGACTGTGCGAGATGTAAGGCATTGGCTATTCATAAATGCGTAATCGCGCTCATCAGTTATTTGCGAGCTGAGCCACTTCGCTGGACGACACAAGCGTCTTCAGTGACGCATCAAACTGCTTCAGCGCGTTCAATTGCATTTCGGTTTGCTTGTCGATCTGCGCGGCTATCTCTGGCGCCGCTTTGCCATGAACCCAGACCGAAGGCATTTGCTGTTCTCGCGAGCCTTCGGCCTTGCCGATGTACTGCAGGTTCGAGTCGTAGAACTTGGCCATGAATCGCGCTTCCACCTGGTTGTTGCGCTTGGACACCAGACGGCTGTAGGTGTCCAGCATCACCACCACGTCCGGATGAGCATGCACCACCGCGTCGAGGTTGTCGTAGACGGTCACCGAGGCGAACTCTTTCTGTAGCGAACCCATGAGCCAGTTGATCGCGAGTTTCGGATCTGAGCTGTTGACGAACGCGTTGCTGATGCGTGAGTCGAGCGCGGGGTTCTTCGCGCCGTTCAGCGCTACCGAATGGTACTGCTCCAGGTATTCGAGGGTGTTGAGGGTGTTTTCGCTGTAGAGCACACCCACCGATTGAGCGTGCTGCAGGCCGATGGTGCTGTCGACCACGGGTAAAAAGTGGCAAGACTGTTCCGCCGCGTAGGTCGGTGCTGTGGCGGCTACACTGCCGGTCAAAACGGCGACAAGTGCCAGCAAAGTAGAGATTCTCATCGCGCAGTTCCTTCAGAAGCGGCTTCGGTATGGCGCCATCTTCCTCCTTTGCCGGAAAAACAGAACTTGCATTCCTTGATGACAACTATCGACTGAACGAATGATAGGAAGCCTATGAGCTACTGTTGTGATGAGCGTGGCCAGGCTATACCTCACCTGTCGGTATCGTTTGTCATCAAATGCCAAGTCGCTGACGCTCAATGAAAAGCAGTCGCTTTGCGCGTGGCGATACTGGCTTGCTGATCGAAGTCGGTCAGTTAATTGAAAACCCATTTACGCATTACATCGGATACCTCTCCTCCCCCATCGCTGCATCTGGGGGTGCTGTCAGATACATCTCAGTAAAAAAAACAAAGAGAGAACAGCATGAAGTTCAGTCTTGTTGATAACGGCAACCCGAGTCGCCGGCGCGTTCTACGCGATGCCTTCGCCCTGGCTTTGGCAGCTTCGCCATTGGCCAACCTTGCCAGGGCAGCCGACGAAACACCGGAAGAAGTGACCTTTGCTGCCGGGCCACGGCCGCTGGTGCAATACCCGCAAAAACGTCCGTTGACCCTGGTGACCACCCGCCCGCCGCACCTTGAGACGCCATTCCCCGTCTTCAACGAAGGGCCTATCACACCGAATGACGCGTTTTTTGTGCGTTACCACCTGGCCAATATCCCTACCAGCATCGATCCGGACAGTTACCGCCTGACGATCAAGGGCTCGGTCAACACACCGCTGTCGCTTTCCCTTGCAGAACTCAAGACTCTGGCCGAACCGGTAGAAGTGGTGGCCGTCAATCAATGCTCAGGTAACAGTCGCGGCTTCTCGATGCCACGCGTATTCGGTGCTCAGTTGGGCAATGGCTCAATGGGTAATGCCCGCTGGGTAGGGGTACCGCTCAAGGCAGTATTGGAAAAGGCCGGGGTGAAAGCCGACGCCCGGCAAGTGACATTTCGTGGGCTCGACAAGCCAGTGCTGCCGAGCACACCGGAGTACATCAAAGCCCTGGATATCAGCCATGCCATGGACGGCGAACCCATGATCGCCTGGTCAATGAACGGTGCCGACCTGCCATTTCTCAACGGTTACCCGATACGTCTCGTGGTGCCAGGCTATTTCGGTACGTACTGGGTCAAGCACCTGAGTGAGATCGAAGTCGTCGACCATACCTACGACGGTTTCTTCATGGCTAAAGGCTACCGCGTTCCGGACAACGATTGTTTCTGCATTGCCCCCGGCACCACTGCGGCGCAAACGACGCCGATTTCCAGGTTGCCTGTACGCAGCTTCATCACCAGCGTCAAACACGGCGATGTGTTGCCGTTGAAAAAAAGCGTGCTGCTCAAGGGCATTGCGTTCGACGGTGGCGTTGGGGTCAACAAGGTGGAAGTGTCGATCGACGGCGGAAAAAGTTGGCGCGAAGCCAGGCTTGGGCAGGATCTTGGCCGTTTCTCCTTCCGTGAGTGGACGCTGCCGATCACCTTCACCAGCAAGGGCGCCACACAGTTGATGGTGCGGGCCAGTAACAGTGCGGGTGAGACGCAGCCGTTGCGAGCCGACTGGAACCCCGGTGGCTACCGCCGCCACGTTGTAGAAACCAGCCACGTGACCGTTGCCTGAGGGGGCTCCGCATGAAACGCATGACCACCCTGCTCTGCGCAGTTCAGGTTTGTTTGGCTACCTTGGCTAACGCAGCGCCACTATCGATCACCTTGCCGCCCGAAACGGCTGTGTTCAAACCCAGTGCCCTGCCCGGCTACCCATTGGCTCAACAGAAGTGCTCAACCTGCCATTCTGCCGACTACATCAACTTCCAGCCTCCCGGCATGAGCCTGGCACAGTGGACTGGGGAAGCGAGCAAGATGCAGCACGTGTATGGTGCTCCGATCAGCGATCAGGATGTGAGCATCATCGGCGCCTACCTTGCGGTGACCTACGGCAGTGCCCATGCGAGCGATGCCGATGTGCAGGCTGCCTCGAACCCATCGGCAGGCCAGACCCCGGCTGCGCCTGCAGCCAAGCCTTAATGCGAAATGATCCCGTGGTCCATTGCGTACTTGACCAAGGCCGCGGGCTTGTCGATGTTGAGTTTGCGACGGATGCTCAAACGATGGGTTTCCACCGTCCGAACGCTGATGTCCAGCTCGCGGGCCATTTCCTTGTTGTTCATTCCCAGCGCCATCTTGCACAGCACTTGACTCTCGCGCGGCGTCAGCTCGTTTTCGGTGTTCTTGTCGGCGATGAGCCGCTGTGCGATCTCCGCACTGTAAAACGTTCCGCCGCTGGCAATCGCTTCAATGGCCGCAATGATTTCCCGTGAAGGTGCGTTCTTCAGCACATAACCGCTGGCGCCAGAACGAACAGACTCGCTCACGTACTCATAGTTGTCGTACATGCTGAGTACCAGAATCTTGAGCAACGGATATTGCTTGCTCAACACCCGGGTCAGCTCAAGTCCGTTCATGTCTTTCAGACTGATGTCGACCAGCAACAGGTCCGGCTGACAGAGCCTCACCATCTCAATCGCTTCGGCGCCACTCTCGGCTTCCCCCACCACTTCCAGGGGGGACATGACCGCCAGCAGCGCCTTGATTCCGTCACGGACCAGGGAATGATCGTCGACCAGGGCGACGCGGATCGGGTAGGACAGGTTCATCAGGGGCATTCACTCTTGTTGTTATTGGCTGAGTCAGTGTTTTGGACCGGGCATTTTCATGGGCAGCAGAACGTCCAGCACACTTCTTCCCGGCGTCGATGCGAGCTCGAATCGGCCACCAAAATGCTCGACCCGTTCGCGGATGTTCCGCAGCCCTATACCGGAGTGGCGGCGTTCGACCTGAGCGACGTTGAAACCGACACCGTCATCGACCACCGTCAGCCGTATGGACTCTTCGGACCCGTGCAGGGTAACGGATACGTTTTGCGCCTGGGCATGTCGTTCGATGTTGGTCAGGCCTTCTTGCACAATGCGAAACAACGAGACCGCTGCCCCATCGACCAGATGACACTCGAATTCGTTGTTGTTGTAGGTCACCACCAGTCCGCTGCGTTGCTCGAACTCTGCGGCAAGTTGACCGATCGCCGCCGACAGCCCCAGCGTGTCGAGCAGTGACGAGCGCAGGTCGTGAGAAAGGCTGCGAACCTCGCCAATCGCGTCTCCCAGGCGCTCCGTGGCCTCTCTTAAAATGCTCAAGCCCCTGTCTTGTCCACTTTCCAGCACATGGCTGGCCAGTTCGAACTGAAACTTGATGGACACCAGTACCTGGCTGATACCGTCGTGCAGTTCACGGGAAACCCGTGATCGCTCTTCTTCTTGCAAGCTGACGATACGCTGGGTCAACCGTTGAAGTTTTTTGTCGGCCAGACGATGTTCGCTGACGTTCAGCGTCATGCCGCTGGCGAAGACGAAAAGCACTGCCACGAGGGCTACGATGGCAATGGCGAGCATCGTTTTGCGGATGCCCTGAGCCACCTCGTCACGCGCCTGCTGTGTTGCACGCTCAACGTCCTCGAGGTAGATGCCGGTACCGAGCATCCAGCCCCAACGATCCAGCATCACGACATAGGCGAGTTTATCGGTCACTTGGCCGGAAGAGGGTTTGTTCCAGGCGTAGCGTTGAAAGCCCTCCCCTGACTCCGCACTTTTCAGTAACGCCTGGATCACCGGAAGACCGTGCGGGTCCTTCATGTCCCACAGGTATTTGCCCACCAGTTCCGACTGTCGCGAGTGCATCAGGCTACGGCCCTGGCGGTCGTAGACAAAGAAGTAGCCATTGATACCAAAGCTGAGCTTACGCAGTTCTTCCAGCACTTGTTGCTGTGCGTGCTCGTCACCCTTGCCGTTGTCGTACAGCGGCGCGATCAGGCTTTGCGCCATTTCGACGTAGTTTTTCAGTTCTGCACGCTTGCTGGCCAGAATGCTGTCTTCGATCAGTTGCGTCTGCTGATCACCCAGTTGGCGGTTCAGGGAAATCACCAACACGCAGATGACCGCAATCGCCAACACCAGCGGCAGAATCCCGAGCGCGACGATTTTATGTTTGAGCTGCATCTCTGCTCCTGACCGGACCGAGGGAAAGCGAAGGCCCGGCATCATATGCCAAAGATACGCGTGTCCAGTAGCGGCGCTGGACGGAATGACCTGTGGCTCAGTAAATGCAAAACCTGTGGGAGCGAGCCGGCTCCGGGCGGCGTTCCGACGATGACTGAATAACATTCAACATTGATGTTGGCTGTCGTACCGCTATCGCGAGCAGGCTCGCTCTCACAAGGAGATCGGTGTCGTCTACGTAGAACTACGCAGACACTGCGTACGTAGTAACGCGGATTTATTTGTAGACGGCATGCGCGGATATTGGGCCAGCTCCGCATAGCGGACACAATTATAAAAATTACCGCCGCAGTCCACTGGCTGTCGGCAGGAGACACGCAATGACCCGTCTGGCTAAACACCTCGCCTGGTTTGCCGTGGCTGTCCTGGGAGCTTTTGCGCTGAGTGTCGTGGCCCTGCGCCGCGGCGAAGCCATCAACGCCCTCTGGATCGTAGTCGCAGCAGTCGCTATCTATCTTGTCGCATACCGCTATTACAGCCTGTTTATCGCCAATAAGGTGATGCAGCTCGATCCCGGTCGAGCCACCCCCGCCGTCGTCAACAACGATGGTCTGGACTATGTACCCACCAACAAACACATCCTTTTCGGTCACCACTTCGCGGCCATCGCGGGTGCTGGTCCGCTGGTCGGTCCAGTGCTGGCGGCGCAAATGGGCTATTTGCCCGGCACGCTCTGGCTGATCGCCGGCGTGGTGCTGGCCGGTGCGGTCCAGGACTTCATGGTCCTGTTCATGTCGACCCGCCGCAACGGTCGCTCCCTGGGCGACATGGTCCGTGAAGAAATGGGCCGTGTCCCTGGCACTATCGCGCTGTTCGGCTGCTTCCTGATCATGATCATCATCCTCGCGGTGCTGGCGCTGATCGTGGTCAAGGCCCTGGCTGATAGCCCGTGGGGCATGTTCACGGTGATGGCGACCATCCCGATCGCGATGTTCATGGGCGTGTACATGCGCTACATCCGCCCGGGCCGCATCGGTGAGATTTCCATTGTCGGCGTGCTTCTGCTGCTGGGTTCAATCTGGCTCGGTGGGCAGATTGCCGCTGATCCGGTCTGGGCCAAGGCGTTCAGCTTCACCGGGATCCAGATCACCTGGATGCTGATCGGCTACGGTTTCGTTGCAGCAGTAATGCCGGTCTGGCTGATCCTGGCGCCGCGTGACTATCTGTCGACCTTCCTCAAGATCGGCACCATCATGGCGTTGGCAATCGGCATTCTGATCACCATGCCCGAGCTGAAAATGCCGGCATTGACCCAGTTTATCGACGGCACCGGACCGGTGTGGAAAGGCGGGTTGTTCCCGTTCCTGTTCATCACCATTGCTTGTGGTGCGGTCTCGGGTTTCCATGCGCTGATCGCTTCCGGCACCACCCCGAAACTGTTGGCCAGTGAAGGTCATGCCCGTTACATCGGTTACGGCGGCATGCTGATGGAGTCCTTCGTGGCGATCATGGCGATGGTGGCCGCTTCGGTGATCGAACCGGGCGTGTACTTCGCCATGAACAGCCCGGCGGCAATCGTCGGCGGTGACGTGGTACAGGTGGCTCAGACTGTCAGCAGTTGGGGCTTTATGATTACCCCGGAAGCCCTGCAAGCAGTGGCCAGGGACATCGGTGAAACCACCGTGCTGGCCCGTGCCGGCGGTGCGCCGACCCTCGCGGTCGGTATCGCGCAGATCCTGCACAGTGTTCTGCCGGGTGAAAACACCATGGCGTTCTGGTACCACTTCGCGATCCTGTTCGAAGCGCTGTTCATCCTGACGGCGGTCGACGCCGGCACCCGTGCCGGGCGTTTCATGCTGCAGGATTTGCTCGGTTCCTTCGTTCCGGCGCTTAAACGCACCGAGTCCTGGACCGCCAACCTGATCGCGACCGCCGGTTGCGTGGCAATGTGGGGTTATCTGCTGTACCAGGGCGTGATCGACCCGCTGGGTGGCATCAACACCTTGTGGCCGCTGTTCGGTATCTCCAACCAGATGCTGGCCGGTATCGCGCTGATGCTCGCCACGGTGGTGCTGATCAAAATG
>NZ_JBFTMM010000024.1:0-113470 GCF_056396945.1 Pseudomonas sp. 05N432
TTGTTGATGGTCAGGGTCTGGTTCTCCGTGCCGGCGGCCGTATCGGCCACCGCCACCGGCGCATCGTTGGTGCCGGTAATGGTCACGTCCACCGTGGAACTCGAGAGCGTCCCGTGTTCGTCCTGCATCTGGTAAGTGAGCGTCACGTGCTCGACCACGCCCTGCGCCAGATGATCAAAGTCGGCTCCCGGATTGAATACGAGCTGGTTGCCGACCACGCTGGCCGTGCCCTTGTTTGCCGGCGCACTGGCCGAGTTCAGCGTGAACAGGTGACCGTCGTCGACATCGGTATCGTTGGCCAGCACGTTGATGGTCAGGGCCTGGTTYTCCGTACCGGCGGCCGTATCGGCCACCGCCACCGGACCGTCGTTGGTGCCGGTGATCAACCATGACATCGACCCGGGAGTCGTGGCGATGCCGTCGGTAACACCAAAGCTCACCGTCACCGTCATCGGCTCGCCTGCTGCGAGGTGTTGGTAGGCCGCGTTCGTCGGGTCAAGCGTGAAAGAATGCGTTATCGCGTCATAGCTCACGCCGGCTGGTAGGGAAGCCGGGAGGTTAACGACAGAAAGTGTAGTGCCATGATCGACGTCTGAGGCGTGTGCTAGCGCGTTCAACGTGACAGCATGCCCGTCCTCATCGGCATTACCGGTTACTGTGCCAGTCACCACCGGAGCGTCATTGCGCCCCGCAAACTGCACGGTCGCAGTGGCCCAACTGAGCGTGCCGTTGCCGAGACGAATCGCATAGGTAAAGCTGTCTGTCAGGGACTCGCCGACAGCAAGCGCCTGGAGTTGTACCTTGAAAGCATCCGACAAAGTAGCGGCATCGTAGCCGACCCTGCCATCCTGGGTGATCCAGATCTTGGCACCCTGGCGACTGTGGTCACCACTGAGCGGATCAAGCGCCTCAATTCTGCTCGTGTCTTGGGTCAGGAGGTCGGCGGGGGCATAGATCTTGGTCGCAGTGGAAGCGCTGAGCGCGTCATCAAGCGACCAGAGCGTTTTCGCGTTGCCGCCCAGATCATTGGACATGACGTCCAGATACACGACCCCCTGCAGATCTTCAGTGATGGTCGCGCTGCCCGTGCCAATAACACCAGTAGTGAAGATGTCATCCGTTGCCTGCGGGGTGTTGGAAAACGAAGTAACGGTTCCGCCGCTGGTAGTGGTGGTAGCCATGTCTTACTCCCGAGAATGCCAGTTCTTTAAAAATCGCTACGGACTGCTAACAGCCACAAAACGGACTCTTCTTTGCTGGAGCAAACCGGCGCAGTGTTCTGTCCATTCACGATGTCGTCATCCGATGTCTGTGAGGCGATGGGGACGAAGTCCCGTTTTTGTACCGCTCAGGTTGTTCGGGAGCGGTACGAGACGGTCGCCAGACATCGTCGGCCAGCTGGGCAGCCGACTGCCGGGCCTGACTGGATGGGCGCTGCCGGCAGAGGGGCGCCGGTATCGCGAAGGTGGAGAAGCTCGCCGCGCTTGAGGAACGGATCGCAAGACAGGTTGGGCGAACGTGGGACCAAGCCTGGGATTGCGCTGCGCATGGCACGCAATAAACCGAGAGCACCCATGTGGAAGGGACTCCTGAAATAATGGCTGGGTGGGGGGCCGTGCCTTGGGATATCACTGCGTCAAGGAGACGGCCTTTCCTGATATCAGGTTGATATTTGTCTAGCTGTCGGGTCAGACCTTGTAAAGGCGCTACCCGAAGGGAAAGGTGAAAAGCGCCAATATTCCGACAAGCGGACACTTAAGTGTCGATATTTTGGCGGTCTATTTTTGGCAAAAAAAGGGCGAGAGGGMTATGGTCACTCAACACTGGCGCGGCTCAAATGAGCTGAAACCCAAATGGGGCGTGGGCTGGCTGAGTCTGTACCGACGCAGGTTCTTCTGCCTGTTCGCACTGCAGTTACCTGGCTCAGCGTAAATTGCGCTCCGTTGCGATCTTCTCGCCCCACATGGCCCTCGCAGGCTGGTTGTTTCTGCCGGGGTAAAACCGAATGAAATCAACTTCTCGTCAGCCCCCTCCTGCGTAAGCAGCGTCAAGATTTCTCGAGACGAGTGTCAAAAAAAATGCCATTCAAAAAAACGCGCCGTTCCATCCCCTCCACCACTTCCCCGCCCTACGTTGAAAAACGTGATTGAGCGCTCCTTCAGACCGCCAAAGTTCTCTAAAGCTTATAAACCAAGGGTCTTCGGTTTGAACGATGTACTGGATTTAGCAGAGCGCATTAGCTTTTTTTGACATAGGCCTTATGAGAAATTCCTCTTGGTTTCTCTCCAAGATGTTCTTAGCTCTCTGTTACAAGCCTGAAACAGCTTGACCTATAAATCTCGCCAATTATTTGGCGACTGATAAGCACCATCAGGATCAGGGACTATGGCCGTTTCGAACCCCCTCTGCTGCGCGATTTTATTGGCCACGGCTTGTTCACATCAGACCCAGGCCATGCCACTGAGCGAAGCGATTCAAAGCACACTGGACAACCACCCGGGTACGTACGGCCTACCAGGACCCGTTCGGCCTTGGCCAACGGACCCTGCTCGACCTGCTGGACAGTGAAAACGAGCTGTACAACGCCAATCGCCGCTACACCGAAGTGCGTTACAGCAAGGAGTTCTCCATGTACCGAGTGTTGGCGAACATGGGTGAATTATTGACCAGGGAAAAAGTCGTGGTGCCGGCGGAAGCGATCGCCCAGACCGAAGTGAAGAGCGAAGCCCGTTTGCCTGAAATGAGATAGCTCACTGGAGAGATCGATTTGACCAGCATGGAACCCGGCAACAATGGCGTTGATCCACGTCTGAGCTTTGATGATCCGCTGTTGGATGGTTTGTTGATCCTCTGCAAGCTGCACGACTGCACCGTCAGCCGGGCCAGCCTCAGTGCCGGGCTGCCACTGGCCAGGCAACGCATGAGCCTGGAGCTACTGCCCCGTGCAGCGGCTCGGGCCAGTTTGCAGGCGCGATTGCTGCGGCGTGAACTGGCGTCGATATCAACGCTCAACCTGCCGGTGATGCTGATCCTCAAGAATGGCCGCTGCGCGGTCTTGCGGCGCTGGGGCGACGATGGCAAGGCGCTGATTCTGCCTAGCGAGGCCGAGGGCGGTGAACAATGGGTCAGCCGTGAAGAACTGGCCGAGGAATACAGTGGCCAGGCGTTATTCGCCCGGCCACGGCATGAGCTCGAAGACTTGCGCTCACCGCTGGTGCCGCGCGTCGAGGCCTGGTTTCGCGACACCTTGAAGCTGTCGCGCTGGCTCTACAGCGATGCAATTCTGGCGAGTCTCCTGATTAACCTGCTGGGGCTGATGGTTCCGCTGTTTGTAATGCAGACCTACGACCGGGTGGTGCCGAACCAGGCCACCTCGACCTTGTGGGTGCTGGCTATTGGGCTGTTGATCGGTACCGGTTTTGAACTGGTGCTGCGGATCGTACGCGCGCATTTGCTGGACACCGCCGGGAAAACAACCGACGTGATCCTTTCCGCGACTTTGTTCGAACGTATCACCGGCATGTCGATGAAAGCGCGACCGGCAACCATTGGCGGTTTTGCCCAAAGCATCCATGACTTCCAGGGGCTGCGCGAGTTTCTCACCGCCGTGACCCTGACCAGCCTGATCGACCTGCCGTTTACGGTGCTGATGCTGGTGGTGATCGGCCTGCTCGGTGGCTGGCTGGTGGTCATCCCATTGCTGGCGTTCCCGATCACTATCCTCTTCGCGATGATGGTCCAGATCCGCCTGCGCGACACGGTCCGCAAGAGTCTGGCGCTTGGCGCCGAACGCCAGGCACTGCTGATCGAAACCCTCGGCAGCCTGGAAACCCTCAAGGCCTGTAGTGCCGAAAGCGAACGCCAGCACAAATGGGAAAGCACCCACGGCGCCCTCACCCGCCTCGACAGCCATGCCCGCCACCTGTCGGCGCTGGTCACCAACGGCACACAGTTCATCCAGCAGTTCTCCGGCATGGCGACCATCGTCGCCGGGGTCTACAGCATCATCGCCAGTAACCTCAGCGTCGGCGCCCTGGTGGCGACCTACATGCTCGGCAGCCGCGTCCTCGCACCGTTGGGGCAAATCGCCGGGCTGATCACCCGCTACCAACAAGCCCAACTGACCATGCGCAGCACCGATACGCTGATGTCCCTGCCACAAGAACGCGATGCCAAACAGCGGCCACTTGAGCGCACGCAGCTGCTGGGGGCACTGGACGTCAGCGGCGTAACCTTCCACTACAACGGGCAAAACTCCCCGGCGCTGTCCAACGTCAGCTTCAGTGTAAAACCCGGCGAACGGATCGGTGTCATCGGCCGCAGCGGCTCGGGCAAAAGCACCCTGACGCGGTTGGTGATGGGTTTCTATGCACCGGAAGAAGGCCAACTGCTGCTCGATGGTCTGGACCTGAGGCAACTGGACGTCGCCRACCTGCGCCAGCAAATCGGTTATGTCGCCCACGACCTTCCGCTACTGGCCGGGAGCCTGCGGGACAACCTGACCCTCGGCGCCCGCTATATCAGCGACTCGCGGATGCTCGAAGTGGCCGAACTGACCGGTGTCACTGACCTCGCCCGCCAGCACCCGCAAGGCTTTGATCGGCCTGTCGGTGAGCGCGGCCAGTTGCTGTCCGGCGGCCAGCGTCAGGCGGTGCTGCTGGCCCGAGCATTGTTGCTCGACCCGCCGATCATGTTGCTCGACGAACCCACCAGCGCCATGGACAACAGCAGCGAAGAAGTTTTGCGCCAACGCCTGCATAAGTGGGTTCAGGGTAAAACCTTGCTGCTGGTCACCCACCGCACCTCGATGCTCAGCCTGGTGGACCGTCTGGTGGTGCTGGACAACGGCCGGATCGTCGCCGACGGTCCGAAAGAAGCAGTCATCGATGCACTGCGCAAGGGCCGTGTCGGCTCTGTGGCTGTTTAGGAGTCGCCTATGTCTGCGTCACAAGGTTCACGCGGCTATTTCAATAGCTTCAGCAAAAGCGCAGAAAGCGAATTCATGCCCGACATCTACGCAGCATCGCTGCAGGATTCGCCGCGCTGGTCGCGGATGACCGTATGGATCGCCGCGGCGCTGATCATCACTGCGCTGGTCTGGGCCAAATTCGCCGTGCTGCAAGAAGTCACCATGGGTGAGGGCAAGGCCATACCGTCCAGCAAGGTTCAGGTGATCCAGAATCTGGAGGGCGGTATCGTCACCGAGATATTCGTGCGGGAAGGGCAAATCGTGAACAAGGGCGATACCCTGCTGCGCCTTGATGACACACGGTTTCTGTCTAACAAGGGCGAGAGTGAGGCGGATCGCCTTGCTTTGATCGCAAAGGTCGAACGGCTGTCTGCCGAAGCCGAGGGTCGGCCTTTCAAGCTGTCTGACGAGGTCATCGCAAACGCCCCGCAAGTGGCTGAAGACGAGCGCGCGCTGTTTGAACAACGACAACGTCGCCTGGCCAGCGAGCAACGTACACTGACGGAGCAACTTCGACAAAAAACCCAGGAATTGGCAGAGTTTCGTTCCAAGCAGGGCCAGTTCAGTTCCAGTCTGGGTTTGCTGCAACAGGAAATGAACATGTCGGCACCGCTGGTGGGAACCGGCGCGGTGTCACCAGTGGAAATGCTTCGTCTCAAACGCAGCGCTGTGGAAATCCGTGGTTCGCTGGACGCCACCACCCTGGCGATTCCCCGGGCCGAATCGGCGATCAACGAGATCAAAAGCAAGATCGATGAATCAGTGCAAGGCTTTCGCTCGGACGCCGCCAAGGAGCTCAACGAGAAACGCACCGACCTGTCGAAAATCACCGCGTCGAGCATTGCCATCGATGACCAGGTCACCCGCACCACGGTGGTGTCGCCGGTGCACGGGGTGATCAAGCAACTGAAGGTCAACACCATCGGTGGTGTGGTTCAGCCGGGCAGCGACATAGTGGAAATCGTGCCGCTGGAAGACAACCTGCTGATCGAGGCCAAGGTCCGCCCGCAAGACGTGGCGTTCCTGCATCCTGGCCAGAAAGCCATGGTCAAGTTCAGCGCCTACGACTACACGATCTATGGCGGCCTGAGCGCGAAACTCGAACTGCTCGGGGCCGACACCATCACCGACGACAAGGGCAACAGCTTCTACCTGATTCAGGTACGCACCGACAAAAACCACTTGGGCGGCGACGTTAAGCCGCTGCTGATCATCCCGGGGATGGTCGCTACGGTGGACCTCATTACCGGCGAGAAAAGCGTGCTGGATTACTTGCTCAAACCGGTGCTCAAGGCCCGCACCGAAGCGATGCGCGAGAGGTAGGTTTTTTACCGGGATCGGCTTTGATTGGTCCATTGCCATCGCGAGCAAGCTTGCTCGCGATGGGGGCGACTTGGTAGACCTGCTGATTATGAATCAGCCCCACCATGATTTTTCTGGTACGTCTCCTCCCCCATCGCCGCGATCTGCCCTTCGATCAGCGCTTCAAACGGTCGCAATAGCGGCTCGAAGGTCGTCGGTGCCTCCAGCGTTTGCAATGCCTGCACGATCGCCTCCACCGTCGACAACGCTCCCGGCCCCGGTGCCTTGCGCAACCGATAGCGCGAAACCGCGCCTTCGGCCAGCGTCACTCGGGGCAACGCTGCCAGCAATGGATTGAGGTGCAGCATCTTGCGCGCCTTGCGCCAGGTGCCGTCCGGCACCACCAGCAGCAACGGATGATCGTCAGGCGTATAGGCCTGCAACGGTTGTGCATCGTCGGCCGGGAACAACAAGCGGGCCCGGTAACCCGGTTGATTCAGCAGACGCGGTAAATCCTCGAACACTTCGCCGACGATCAGCTCCGCATTGTTCAGCCCCAACGCCGCCAGCCGCGCGGTGTTCAACGCATGGTTCACCTCGCTCGGATGCTGCAACAGCAGCACCCGGGTGCGACTGTCGAGGCTCGGAATCAACGGGCACAGGCAATGGGTTTGCGGGCGCAGGCAACGGGCGCATTGAACTCTGGACATACGATTCCCCCCGATCAGGCCTGGTTGAGCTGCGCTTTGAGCAAGTCGCGGAAGGTCTGGATCAATGGCTCGCGACTGCGCCCACGACGCACGATCATCGAAAACGGGGCCTGGTAGCCGAAAGTGGCCGGCAGCAGCACACGCAAATCGCCCTTGTCGGCCCAGGCTTGAGCGTAGTGTTCCGGCAGGTAGCCGATGTAGGCGCCGGACAACACCAGAATCAGCTGTGCTTCCATACTTTCCACGGTCGCTGCACTGTGCTTGAAGCCGTGGCGGGCCAGTTCGGCCTGGCTCCAGTAACCACGACCAACCATGCGCTGCTGGGTGATGACTTGTTCGGGAATACGCCGCTCGCTGAACAAGGGATGGCGATTGCTGCAATACAGCCAATGTTGTTCACGGTACAACGGCATGTAGACCAGTCCGCTCATGCGCGTAGAGAACGAGCCGATGGCCAGATCGAGGCGGTTGTCCTGCACGCCGAGCTGCAGCTCGTAAGGGCTCATCACCGACAGGTGTAAATGTACCGCCGGGTGTTCCTGGCTGTAGGCGCCAATGGCTTCGGCGAACGGCAAGGCCTTGTCACTGACGGTCGAGTCGAGCACCCCGAGGTTGAGCGTACCGCGCAATTCACCCTTGAGCGCCGCAGCGTATTGCTCGAAACCTTCAAGTTCACCGAACAGGCGCAACGTCTCCTGATGGAACAGCTCGCCCTTGCTGGTCAGGCTGAAACCGCCACGCCCACGATGACAGAGCACCAAACCCAACGCCGCTTCGAGCTGGCTCATGTAGGTGCTGATGGCCGATGTCGAGAGGTTGAGCTCTTGCTGCGCGTTGGCAAACCCCTGATGCCGCACCACGCTGACGAAGATGCGCAACAGTTTCAGGTCGGGTAAAGCGTTGGCCATGGTGAAGACTCCAAGTGAAATGCTGTTGTCGTCACGACACCGCCCTCCGTAGCAGCTGGCGCAGCCTGCGTTCGGCCGCGGAGCGGTCGCCATCCAGGCAACTCAATTTTCCTGACACCCCAAGTATCGCAATCACGACTGCCGCGCCCGAGCGCGGACCGAGCCGAACGCAGGCTGCGCCAGCTGCTACAGGACGTATTCCAGCTTTCATTGGGGGGAAGTCTATCTCCCTCCTCGCCATTAGTTTAGAAAAATCTGAACTAAGTATTTGCCGGCAGCGATTCTTCTCCCACCCCGCATTTCGCAGAATCCGCTCAACAGGTGCCTGTGCGATCCCTTTGCGCGGTGCAACCCCATAAATAAAACAATGATGATGAGGCCATACCCGTGGACAAGATTCTTCACCAACCACTGGGCGGCAATGAAATGCCGCGCTTCGGCGGCATCGCCACCATGATGCGACTCCCCCACTTGCAAACCGCTGCCGGCCTGGACGCTGCTTTCATCGGCATCCCGCTGGACATCGGCACCTCCTTGCGGGCCGGCACCCGCTTCGGACCGCGCGAGATTCGTGCAGAATCGGTAATGATCCGCCCGTACAACATGGCCACCGGCGCTGCACCGTTCGACTCGCTATCGGTTGCCGACATCGGTGACGTGGCAATCAACACCTTCAACCTGCTGGACGCCGTGCGGATCATCGAAGAGTCCTACAACGAGATCCTCGAACATGACGTGATCCCGCTGACTCTCGGTGGCGACCACACCATTACCCTGCCGATCCTGCGTGCCATCCACAAAAAACACGGCAAGGTCGGTCTGGTGCACATCGATGCCCACGCCGATGTGAACGATCACATGTTCGGCGAGAAGATTGCCCACGGCACCACCTTCCGTCGCGCCGTTGAAGAAGGCCTTCTGGATTGCGATCGCGTCGTGCAAATTGGTCTGCGCGCACAGGGCTACACCGCTGAAGACTTCAACTGGAGCCGCAAACAGGGCTTCCGCGTGGTTCAGGCCGAGGAGTGCTGGCACAAGTCGCTGGAACCGCTGATGGCTGAAGTCCGCGAAAAAGTCGGCGGTGGCCCGGTGTACCTGAGTTTCGACATCGACGGCATCGACCCGGCCTGGGCACCCGGCACCGGGACCCCGGAAATCGGCGGCCTGACGACCATTCAGGCGATCGAAATCGTTCGTGGCTGCCAAGGCCTCGACCTGGTTGGCTGCGACCTGGTAGAAGTCTCGCCGCCGTACGACACCACCGGCAACACCTCGCTGCTGGGCGCCAACCTGCTGTACGAAATGCTCTGCGTACTGCCGGGCGTGGCGCACCGCTGAGGCTTGACCCCAAGCGAACGTGATTAGCGCGTGAACGCCGCCACCTGACGGGGTCGGCGTTTGTCCGCAACACTCCCCCCGCGTGCTTCAGCGCCGATGCCTGCTTCGCTTACTACACGCAAGAACCCTCGCACCTGCAAAGCTCTTATAAGAAAGACAATCGGAGACACGCTTCATGGCTTTGGATTTATTCGTTGTACTCATCTATGCCGCCGGCATGCTCGTGCTGGGCTATTACGGCATGCGCAAGGCCAAGACCCACGAAGACTACCTCGTGGCCGGTCGTAACCTCGGTCCAACCCTGTACATGGGCACCATGGCCGCTACCGTACTGGGCGGCGCATCGACGGTGGGCACCGTTCGCCTGGGTTACGTCCACGGTATTTCCGGTTTCTGGCTCTGCGCCGCACTGGGTTGCGGGATCATCGCGCTGAACCTGTTCCTGGCCAAGCCGCTGCTCAAACTGAAAATCTTCACCGTTACCCAGATCCTCGAAAAGCGTTACAACCCGATGGCCCGCCAGGCCAGTGCGGTGATCATGCTGGCCTACGCGCTGATGATCGGCGTGACCTCGATCCTCGCGATCGGCACCGTGCTGCAAGTGCTGTTCGGCCTGCCCTTCTGGATTTCGGTAGTACTCGGCGGTGGCGTGGTGGTGGTGTATTCGACCATCGGCGGCATGTGGTCGCTGACCCTGACCGACATCGTTCAGTTCGTGATCAAGACCGTCGGCCTGATGTTCATCCTGTTGCCGATCTGCCTGTACCGCGTGGGTGGCTGGGATGAGCTGGTGTTGAAACTGCCGGCATCCAGCTTCAGCTTCACCACCATCGGCTGGGACACCATCATCACTTACTTCATGATCTACTTCTTCGGCATCCTGATCGGTCAGGACATCTGGCAACGGGTGTTCACCGCCAAGAACGAAAAAGTCGCTCAGTATGCAGGCACCATTTCCGGTTTCTACTGCATTCTCTACGGTCTGGCCTGTGCGCTGATCGGTATGGCTGCGCACGTACTGATCCCGGACCTGGACAACGTCAACAACGCCTTCGCCGCAATCGTCAAACTGTCCTTGCCTGACGGTATCCGTGGCCTGGTCATCGCAGCAGCCCTGGCCGCTATGATGTCCACCGCCAGCGCCGGCCTGCTCGCAGCATCCACCACCCTGACCGAAGACCTGCTGCCAAAACTGCGCGGTGGTAAACAATCGAGCCTGAGCATCAACCGCCTGTTCACCCTGCTGACCGGTATTGTCGTGCTCGGTATCGCGTTGGTGGTGAGTGACGTGATCAGTGCCCTGACCCTGGCCTACAACCTGTTGGTGGGCGGCATGCTGGTGCCGTTGATCGGGGCTATTTTCTGGAAACGGGCAACCACCTCCGGCGCTATCGCCAGCATGGGCCTGGGCTTTGTGATTGCCCTGGTGTTCATGTTCAAGGATGGCCTGGATGCCAACACCCCGATCTACTACAGCCTGGCGATCGGCCTGGTGAGCTTCATCGTGGTCAGCCTGCTGTCCCCTCGCCCGGTTGCCGTGGCGAACGCGATATAAGCTGAAACCAATTATGGCTTGAACCTTTTCTTCGGCGGGTGCAGCGTCGGTTGCTGCACCCGTTTTTTTCGCCTGGAGGAAGGCACCATGAAAATCGTCAGCCGCGACCAATGGTTCGAAGTCAAACACCTGAGCGACGGCATTCGGCTGATTCACGAGCCCTATATTCGACCGTTCTACCGCTGCAACCTGTGGCACATTCAGGGCCGCGACAAAGACCTGCTGCTCGATAGCGGCTCGGGCCTGGTCAGCCTGCGCGAGCAACTGCCCTGGCTGACCGACCGGCCGCTGGTGGCCGTGGCCAGTCATTGCCATTTCGACCATATCGCCGGTCATCACGAATTCCCCGAACGGCTGGTGCATCCGGCCGAAGCACAGATCCTCGCCGAACCCGACGGCGACAACACCCTTTCCAGGGCGTTTGTCGGCGACGAGATGTTCGAAGCCCACCCCGATTGCCCGCTGTGCTACGCCGAATACCGGGTCAAAGCCGCACCCGCCACGGGATTGATCGAAGAAGGTGACGTGCTGGACCTGGGTAATCGAACCTTGCAGGTGCTGCACACTCCCGGCCATTCACCGGGTGGTATCAGCCTTTTTGAAGTTGCCACCGGCACGCTGTTCAGCGGCGACATCATCTACGACGGACCGCTGGTCGAAGACGCCTACCATTCCAACCTTGAGGATTACGCCCGCAGCCTGCAACGCTTGCGCTCGTTGCCGATTCGCACGGTGCATGGCGGACATTTCGGGAGTTTTTCGGGGGAGAAGTTGCACACGATGATTGACCACTGGCTGCAACAGCACGCTTAAAGCGAGTGCGCGAGCGCGGCACTCTCGCGCCTCCGACGCGATGGTCGAAGGCTGCGATTCCTTTACGCCTTACCTCGTTTACCGGCGGCGTTGCTGACGGCGGCGTTGCTCATCGTCGGTGCGGATTGGCACGGGTTGCAGAGGTGGTTCGATCAAACCAAGCGCGACACCGAGGTCATGGAGCCAGTTTTGCAGTTTCTCTTTCATGGTGCCCCCCCTTCAGGGTAGTGCTGAGCGACCAGGTTCTATAGACGCTTCATACAGATAGTAGTCCGAAGTCTTACGCAATGCTCGCCTCAATAGGCAAAGATCTGTTACCGAATTCATCAAAATCAGCCCCCATCGGTCGGCCACCACCGAACGCCGCTTGTTGCACCTCGATCCACGCATTGAGATTGGCGCCGAGCATACCCTTGCGCCACATCAGCCAGGTGGTGGCACTGGCGAAAGGTTCGGCCAACGGATGCACGGCCACACTCTCGCGTCCCGGCAGACTGGCCAGCATCGACTCGGACATCAGCGCCACGCCGGAGCCGGCAATCACACACGCCAGCATTCCCTGATAGGACTCGATTTCCATTGCCCGGCCCATCGCCGCATGATCATGGGCGAACCAGGCCTCCAGGCGCATCCGGTAGGAACAGCCCTGGCGAAAGGTGAACACCGAGCGCCCCTGCACATCCAGCGCGCTGCGTACCGGCGGGTGATCGGCTTCGCTGATCAGCACCAGTTTTTCGTCACACAGCGGCACACCGTCGAGCCCGGCCAGTTGCAGCGGGCCATCGACCAGCGCGGCGTCAAGACGCCCGGTGAGCAGGCCTTCGAGCAATTCGCCGCTGGGCGCCGACTGCACTTGCAGGTTCACCGCCGGATAAGTGCGGTGATAGCGCGCCAGCAAACCCGGCAGATGAATCGCCGCGGTGCTGTACATGGTGCCCAGCACGAAATCGCCGGCCGGTTGCCCGCCCTGCACGGCTGCGTGGGCTTCGTCATGCAGGGCAAACAGCTTGGCGGTGTAGTCCAACAGTACTTTGCCTGCGGGCGACAACTGCAAACGCTGACGCTCACGCAAGAACAGTTCTACACCCAGCTGATCTTCAAGCTGCTTGAGCCGGGTCGACAAATTGGACGGCACCCGATGCAAGCGTTCGGCGGCGCGGGTGATGGAACCTTCCTCGGCCACCGCCTGGAAGATGCGCAATTGGCTGAATTCCACACCTTTCTCCAAATAAGAACAAGTTACTCACTATTATTCATTTTTAAAGAAAGTCAATCAGTCCTAGCCTGACGGTCATTGCTCCGCTGCAGGAATCCTGATCATGTCGCCGCTTGTACGCTTACTCGCCAGTTTCATTGCCTTGATGATGGCCATGGGCATTGGGCGCTTTGCGCTCACTCCGCAGCTGCCGCATTTGCTCAGCGAAGGTCAGATCGACCTGACTGCCGCAGGTCTGATTGCGGCGGCAAATTACCTGGGCTACTTCATCGGTGCCGTGGACGCGATGTTCGCCCATCGCCCCGAGCAGGTTCGTCGGCGCCTGCTCGGCGGATTGTGGCTGTGCGTGCTACTGACCCTCGCCTCGTTCTGGGCCACGGGCTTCTGGCCGCATCTGGTTTTGCGCTTCGGTACCGGCGTCGCCAGCGCCTGGGTGCTGGTCATGATCACCGCGTTGAGTCAGCCATTGGCGATGGCTGCCGGACGTCCACGGCTCGGCGCACTGGTATTCGCCGGGCCGGGCCTGGGGATTTTTCTGACGGGCTTGCTCGCTCTTGGTTCGAACCTGTTGGGACAAAGCTCCGCGACCTTGTGGCTGGTGTATGCCGGTGTAGGCCTGGCAATGCTGTTGGTGATTCTGCCGATCCTGCCGCAACCGACCGCGAGCGCGGCAGCCACCCCCACGGCCGGCGTTTCAAAGAGTGTCGGTATCCCGCGACTGGATTTGATCTACGCGCTGTACGGTCTGGGCTACATCATTCCTGCGACCTTTCTGTCGCAGATGGCCAGTGCCCGTTTTCACGGCCAATGGCTGGCCGATTTGTTCTGGCCGTGTTTTGGCCTGGCGTCCGCCATCGGTGTGCTGCTGGTAAGTTTGCGCCGGCATAACCCTAATGCCACCCGTCACTGGCTGATCGCGACGTTGTGGCTGCAAGCGGCCGGGGTCTTCGCTTGCCTGCTGGGCAGCGGTCTAGGTCTGGCCCTGGGGGTGATTCTCTGTGGCACGCCGTTTCTGGCCTGCATGCAATTGGTGATGCAGCGCTCGCGAGAACTGGCGCCGCAGGCCACCCAGCGCAATGCCGGCCTGCTGACCGCGTGTTTTGCCGTGGGTCAGCTCAGCGGGCCATTGCTGGCAGCGCTGAGCAGCCACTTCAGTGGTGGCTTGCAACCGGCGTTGATGGTGGCGGGCAGCGGTCTGCTGGTAGCCGGTGGTTTGCTGCTGCGTCCACTCAACGCTCCAGCATTGTGCGCAAACGACGGCGCACCCACTGTTCTGCGCTGACAAAGGTGATGCCGAGCAACACCAGCACGGCACCGACGACAAAGTTGACACTCAACGGCTCACCGAGCAGCAACACCCCGAAGGTGACACCGAACAGCGGCGTCATGAAGGAGAACACCGCGAGGTTCGACGCCAGGTAACGGCGCAGCAGCCAGAACCACGTCAGGTAGCTGAAAAACGACACCACCAGCCCCTGGAACAGCACGCTGGCCACCGCCACGTTAGTCAGGTGGACGTGGGTGATCTGCCCGCTTAGCGCGGCAATCAGCAGCAGGCCGAGAAAACCGACGATCAGTTGATAAAACAGGGTCAAGGTCGCCGGTGCTTCCGACAACCGCGAGGCGCGCACGACCACCGTCGTCGCGCCCCAGGCGGCCCCGGCCAGAACGCCAAACGCATCGCCGAGCAGCATCCGCCGGTCCAGATTGTCCCAGGACACGCCCCCGGCAAATGCCACGGCAATACCAATAAACGCCAGCAGGATCCCCAGCCATTGCAACCGCCGCAAACGCTCGCTTGGCAGCAGCCAGTGCACGCCCAATGCGGTGAAGATCGGCGCGGTATAGAGGAACACCGACATGTGCGCCGCCGTGGTCAGTTTCAGACCTTCGGCGATAAACAAAAACTCGGTGGCAAACAGACCACCCGCCAGCAAACCGCCGCGCCAGGTGCTGCCAACCTGATTCCAGCCGCCCTTCCAGCAGATCAGCAACCCCACCAGTAATGCGGAAATTCCGGAACGTGCGGCGGCCTGCATCACCGGTGCGATGTCCGCCGCCGCCCATTTGATCATCACCTGCTGGATACCCCAGATCAGACACAACCCGAGCATCACTTGCAGGGCAAAACCATCGGCGCTGCGCCGAGTGGCAATCACCGCGAAACCTCGCGAACGGTTAACGACATGGCAGTTACTCACTAAAAACAAAATGCCCCGGTACTTGGCCGGGGCAATCAGGTCAGGTCAGCTCGGCTCAGCTGAGTTCAATGCGATCCGCATGAATGACGATCTGGCCGTTCTTGTAGAGCGCGCCGATGGCCTTCTTGAAGTTGCCTTTGCTGACACCGAACAGGCTGCTGATCAGCGCCGGGTCGCTCTTGTCGCTGACCGGCAAAGTGCCGTTGTTGTCGCGCAGTTTAGCGAGAATCTTCGAGTTCAGGCTGGTGGCGGCTTCTTCACCCACGGGCTGCAGGCTCAGGCTGATCTTACCGTCGGCGCGAACTTCCTTGATGAAGCCCTTCTCTTCCTTGCCGGCACGCATGAACTTGAAGATTTCGTTCTTGTGGATCAAACCCCAATGCTTGTTGTTGATGATCGCCTTGAAGCCCATGTCGGTCGCTTCGGCTACCAGCAGGTCAACTTCCTGGCCAGGTTTGTAGCTGGCCGGGGTTTTGTCCAGGTAGCGATCCAGACGCGCGGTCGCGGTGATACGGCGGGTGTGCTTGTCGAGGTAGACGTGCACCACGCAGTATTCGCCCGCAGTCATCTGACGCTTTTCTTCGGAATACGGCAGCAGCAGGTCCTTGGGTAGACCCCAGTCGAGAAACACACCGATGCTGTTGACTTCAACGACTTTAAGGCTGGCGAATTCACCGACCTGAACTTTCGGTTTTTCAGTAGTTGCGATGAGTTTGTCATCGCTGTCCAGATAAACAAAAACGTTCAGCCAGTCTTCATCTTCGCTGGGAATATCTTTGGGAATATAACGATTCGGCAGAAGGATTTCGCCATCCGCGCCACCGTCCAGATATAAACCAAAGTTAGTGTGTTTAACCACTTGCAAGCTGTTGTAGCGCCCGACTAAAGCCATTTCCAATACCCTCATTGCTTGGACGCCATTCTACCCGGTTTTGCCGGTGCTGTTGGACGGCCGGCTTGCTTGCGAAGAAAAATCCTCTGAGAGGCTCATTTTTCCTGGGTTTTGCGCCAGACCAAGGCCCGCTCGTCAGACCGTTCAGGTGCTTTTTGCTGATATCGACAAGCCATACAGGATACTTTTCATGCCTGCGTTCTTATTCAAAACAGCAGCTTAGGTGATTATTGCGAACAGTAACTTATGAATAATCGACACCTGCCCTCGGCTATTTCAGGCGGATATTTACCAAGCAATTGTCAAGTATTTCCTGTACGATGCCTGGCCAAGTTAATTTTCTACAGGTTAATGGCCGCCATGCGTGTAAAAGCATCCAACAGCAAAGCAAAGCCAGCTCCAGCCGTTGAAACCAGCGAATCGATCAACAACCAGATTGCTGCTTTCCTCAAATCCGGCGGCGAGATCCAGCAAATTGCCAAAGGCGTCAGCGGCCAGACATTCGGCCCGTCCAAACAGATCACCCTGGGCAAAAAGTAACACCCCCCTCGCGTCACCCTGGTCCCTAAGCGCTTTGAGCTTCGAAGCGCTAGGACTGGAACCCTCCTCCCCAGCAACATCCTTCAAGACCAAACGCGCGTTCTATTTGATCAGCTGAACAGCCGGGTCCATCCTGCATTCAGACACCAGAACTACGCCCTTGCAAGGATTGCCTCATGTCGCGCTGGTTGAAACACCTGACGTTGCTCCTGACCCTGTGCCTTTCACTACCGGCCTGCAACCGAGTGAGCCTGGCCTACCACAATCTCGACATCATCATTCCCTGGACGCTCAGCGACTACCTGGACATGAACAGCGAGCAGAAAGGCTGGCTCAACGAACGTCTCAAGGAACACCTCAGCTGGCATTGCTCCACGCAAATACCCGGCTACGTCGACTGGCTCGACCGTTTGCAGCAGATGGTCGAAACCAATCAAGTCACAGACGCCGCACTGCAAGCCCGTATCAAGGAAGCCAAACAAGCCATTGCCCAGACCGCCCGGGAAATCACCCCGTCGGCGGTCGAGTTGTTGCAAGGGCTGAATGACCAGCAGGTCAACGAGATGAAGCAGGCCTTTGCCAAAGACCAGCGCGTGAATCAGCAGAAATACCTCAAAGCGCCGCTGGCACAGCAGATCAAACATCGCATCGAGCGGATGGATAAGCGCCTGGCCTACTGGCTTGGCCCGCTCAGCAATACGCAGGCGCAACGCGTTGTTGCCTGGGCCAACGCACTGGGCGAGCAAAATCAGCAATGGCTCGCCAACCGCGCTCATTGGCAGGCACTGTTCAGCGCAGCAGTGGAACAACGCCACAGCAGCGACTTTGCGCAACGCATCAAAACCCTGCTGGTCGATCGCGAGACCTTATGGACGCCGGCCTATCGCCAGGCTTACACCCACACCGAAGCCCAGGCGCGCAGCCTGATTGTCGACCTGATGGCCGACAGTACCGCCGATCAACGCCAGCACTTGCTGAAAAAAATCGACCAGATGCGCAGCGATTTCAGCGCATTGAAGTGCTTGAAGGTCGCAGGAGCGTCTTAAGCGATCTGCACTTTAGACGCCACTTCATCAAAGGTCGCGGGGTCCAGTGCATCCACCTGCTCGTCGAGCACCTGCCGTGGATGGTCATTGCCCTCAATGCTGCTGTCGATCATGCACAGCAGACTCGAACCGCGCGGCGTCAGGATGAAATTCTCGCCGTTACCCCCTTCGCTCTCGGGGCGTGACTCGATATAGCCACGATCCAGCAGGAGCTTTTCATATTCGGTGGCGGTCACTTTCAGCTCATCCAGATTACCGATGGGCTCACCCTCTGCCGCCTTCTCTGCCGCATGCTGCTCGGCATAGACGCGCGGGGCAAAGCTGTGGTCGGCGCCGTTCTGCACTTCGTGCAGCATTCGTTCAAGCAAATCCCAGTTATAAGCCGTCATCCGATATCAACCTCCAGCCAGACAGTGAGAGGCCTCTCATAGGTTGTGACCGGCGCTATCAGTAGCCGTTCAGCCAGGTTGTCATGCGGGCGGATGTCAGCGACAACCGATCAGCGGCTTGTCGATTACAGCGTCGATCAAACGACTAGGCTGTGTAAGCCACAACACGCCAACCTCGCAGGAGGGAAAGTCATGAACAGCGTGCAACAGCACAAGGTCGTGTCCCAAGAAGAATGGCTCGCGGCCCGTAAACAGCATCTGATCCACGAAAAGGCCTTTACCCGGGAACGCGACAAACTTAGCGCCGAACGTCGCGCACTGCCCTGGGTGAAAGTCGACAAGAACTATGTGTTCGAAGGCCCCGACGGGCGGCAAAGCCTCGCCGATCTTTTCGGCAGCAACAGCCAGTTGATCATCTATCACTTCATGTTTGCCAAGGGCTGGAAAGAAGGCTGTCATGGCTGCTCGTTTCTGTCCGACCACTTCGACGGCGCCAACCTGCACCTGGCCCACCACGACGTTTCACTGGTGGTGGTTTCCCACGCGCCATTGGCAGAATTCCAGGCGTTCCGCAAACGCATGGGCTGGAAATTCAAATGGGTCTCATCGGCCGGCAGTGACTTCAACGCCGACTACAAGGTGACCATCAGCGATCAGGAACTCGCGGACGGCACCGCGACCTACAACTACGAAAAAAGCACCAGCACTGAAGGCGAACTGCCGGGGCTGAGCGTGTTTTATCGCAATGACGCCGGGGAAATCTTCCACACCTATTCCACCTACGCTCGCGGCCTGGACTTGCTGGTCGGTGCCTATAACTTCCTCGACCTGACGCCCAAGGGCCGCAACGAAGAGCACGGCATGGAATGGGTGCGCCATCACGATCGTTATGAGACCGCGCGAAGCGCCAAAGACTGTGGCTGCGAGTAATGCTGCCGGCCCCTCGCCCCGGTGGGGGCGAGGGAGTGCAAGCGCCCTCTCCACTCGAAGACGTCCGCCACAAAAAATGCATTAACGCATTATAAATTTGCGCTAACGCATATTGCATCCTAAGGTTACAGCGAGACCCGATCGGAGCCGGCCATCGAAGATGGCAAATAGCGCAAGCCGATACTTCACTGACGACAAAGCCGTTTTATTTCAAAAAGGTACACATACCCAAGCTGGACGCTACGTTCATTCATGGAGGATGAATCATGTTACTGACTGAAGAAACACAGCTTAAAAGTTCCGCCACCGGCGAAGCACTTCCCAAATGCCTGTCCCAACACCTTATCAACCCTGAACTGGCCGATATCGAAACATCCGTAGAGCCAGCAGCGTTGGCCGCTGCCAGCCTCAGCTTCAGCATGCAGCGGCAAACCCAGACCAACTGGTGCTGGGCAGCAGTTTCGGCGTCTGTTGGCAACTATTACGGCACCGGGACCTGGAGCCAATGCGTCGTCGCCAACTATGAACTCGACAGGAACTCCTGCTGCAACCAGCCGGGCCCCTGCAACGTTTATGGCTATCTGGACTCGGCCCTCAGGACCACCAGAAGCTTTGCCAGCATGAGCCAGGGCTCGATTCAAATGAGCGCCATCGAAAACCAGATCAACATGGGAAGACCCATCGGCATACGCGTTGCCTGGTATGGCGGTGGTGCTCACTTCCTGACGTTTTATGGAACCAATGGCAACTATGTACTGGTCGCAGATTCCATCTATGGCTATTCCACGCGCGCATTAAATACGTTCCCCGGCTCATACAACGGCGGCGGCAACTGGACCAACACTTACTTCACCCGGAAAAACTAGGAGGGCAGCATGAAACTTTCTTACCCAATGGCGCCTTCCAACGGCGTACAAACACTGCGCCCTGCACTTCAAGCAGCCTTGCAGACACAAGGCTTTGGCATCAACCGCCAGTTTGCAAATGCCGTCCCGAGCAAAATCAGCCTCTCCGAGCCTTACCGTGGTTATTCACTGAGCCTGGAAGACCTGACCCAGGGTAAAGGCTTGAAAGCGGCCACCCAAGGTAACTGGCACTACCTGGTGTTTTCCGATGGAACGACCATTGCCGATGCCGAACTGGCCGAAGTACACGGCCATGTCGAGTTCTCATCGCTGAACCATGGCGCGATGGCCCCCGCCACCGTCAGTGCGCTGAACCTGGCAGAAAACTCGGCGAGCCTGCAGGGGAAATCCTATGAGCTCAGAGTGTTGTTTGTCTCGGCACTGCACTTTGTGGCGATCTGGCTGCATGCAAACGACGCCGGTAATGAGGACATCATTATTCCGATAGAACCGACACCCAAGAGCCTGGCCAGTACGCAGTTGTATAACGAGGCCAAACTACTTGCCCTGCTGACGCCTGCTGCCAACCAGACCAAAAAACTGTTTGATGCGGACGCTACGGGATTGTTGGGGAGTTAATCAGTTGTTGGAGTGCTGAAAAGTAAAAAAGCCCAAACACTGTTCGTAATGCGGTTCACTCAAGCAATTTCAGCCGCGAAGCATTCTCTGTAGCAGCTGCCGAAGGCTGCGTTCGGCTGCGAAGCAGTCGTGAGTCCGGCTGCCGTGGTGTACCTGACACACCGCAATTACTGAATTTACGACTGCTTCGCAGCCGAACGCAGCCTTCGGCAGCTGCTACAGATCGCATTACGGCTTCAATGAACAGCATTACGGACAGTGTCCGGGCTTTTAGGTGAGTGTCTGGTCCTGAAACGGGTGTAATCCTTGTTCAGGACGGGACCGGCTAATGGGTGTCCCTTTTCCGCATCGGTATCCGCGCACACGGCAACTGTCCGTTTCAGAACAAACCTACAAACAAACCACCTGCGTCAGACCTTAGGCCGATTGACTGACCTCGCCCCACTCCCTATCCTCGCGCCTGTCACGACTCATTCGTGATCGGGTTTGACGGCCCGCTTTTCTTACGACGCGCATAGCCTCTCTCTGCTCGTGCATTCTTATGCCCGCAGCATTTATGGCAACTGTGCGTGGGGCACCTTCGGGTGCGCCGGTGTACGTGAGAGCCGGTCCGTCAACCTACGTACAGTTGCCACCCTATTTCGTTTGACGGCGATTTCGTGGCAGCTCTTCTGAATCTTACGGAGCTACACCCATGACCGATCCAACCACAAAATCCATCCCCTTCGCCCGCTGCGACCACGTCGACCATTACCTGTTCGCCGTCCAACCCGACATCCCGTTACTCGACGCACTCGAACACGCCTCGATCTACCTGAGCTGCGCCGAAGCCCTCGCCCATCAAGCCCCCACCGCCACCACCCCGGAACACATCGTCTCGTTACGCTGGGCCAGCCAGCAGATGCTCGGCACCGCCCGATCATTGCTCCAGGCGTCGATCGACGGACTGCACGCCGCCCAACCGGAGGATGACGCATGAACCCGCACATGCCGATGACCAACAACGATTGCGATATCCCGGTGCTGCTGGTCGCCACCCAAGCGCCGCTGGAAGTGCTGCACTGCAGCGCCGCTGCACGGTTTCTGGCGGTCACGCAAATGATGGAAAGCCTGGCCAGCCTCGACATTGCCCATGCCAAAGGCGCAGACGTGCAGCAAATCGCGCACGCAGCGGCCATGCTGCTGCGGGACGGTTGTGATGTGATGGATGTGTTGGGGCGCCAGATTCGGGCGCAGCACTGAGGTAACGCATAGGCTGTTCCCGCACGTTGCGGGGAAGGAGCTGATGAGCCTCAGGTCGTGCGCGCAATATCTTGCAAAGCGATGATGTTCAACGCCGTACCCCGCGATAACTATGTACCTCATAGCGGGGTGCGATTTATTTGAGGGTAAGGCTCGTTTTAAGAGTGCGGCTAAGGTTGGAGCCTTCCAAGCTGCAATTAATCTGCACCAAAAAGGGGGTGCCTATTAGCCTTGACTCGAGACCGGCTAGTGGGTGTCCCCTTTTCGCTTCACTCTTACAAAGGATGATCCTTCAGAAAGGCGCTAATATCTTCGTCTGCGACCCCCGGAGCTCCTGCTTGAAGCCATTGCTCAAATCCCTCAGGAAAGGCGGTTAAATACTTTCCATCTTTATGAACTCCTGAAGATGAAACACCAAATTCCGAAACAAATCTTAAATGATGCACTGCAATCACCCATAGACGCCGCAACTCTTGTTCTTGAGGAGCACCTAAAGACACCTCAGAAATGTAAGGAGAGTCCCCTTCAACAAAGTCCAATACATCTTTAGCTCGCCCGACACTAATTAGCTTTTTTATAGTTTCTATCTTTCCCAAAACACGCCTCGCTCATCAAGGTGAAAAGCTCACACGAAAAAGTGGATTGAATTTTCCGAGACTGGCTTTGCCCCCCAAATTGATCAATGCGTGGTTAGAAACAAGTTACGAACTAAGAACCAATCGCTCGCCCTCAAAATATCCCGACTGGACATCCTCACCCATTTTCTTTTCGAGCCTAGTCAATCCATGTAATAGCGCCCCAAGATCAACCGCGAACACCATCTCAAAACCCATACCGCATACCGAAACCTCATGCCCTCTGACGCCAACCCCGAGAATTATCGACGGAATATCGACTCCCCTAAGCGCAAACCGCAGGTCATGCTTAACTCTGTATTCGTACAAAAGATCCTCGTCAACCTCTGACAAATCCTCCTCAATTTTATCTGCAATAGTCCTTGCCAAAGAACGATCACTTAAAAAAACAAATGGCTCATTGATAATTTCATCCGCATTAGCACTCAACCATTCAATTAACACCCTTGAGTCCCAATTAACACCAAATAAAACACACTCGCAGCCCGCCACCGCTCTAACTTTTAGAACCACATTCGAAAACCACTCACCGCCCGCAGCAGGGATAACTCTGCGAATCTTATCAACAGGAGAAAACTCAAAAATTAATTTATTCACATTTCACCCCTCAGCAAACGCTTGTATTCCAAAAAGGGGACGATTTTATTTACGACGACAATATCCGGCACCCCGCAAATAAATTCGCCACAAATAAATCCACCCCCTTCTCCCCACCTCTCTTATTTATCGACCGTAGAGTTTCCAAAAGTTCATCTGAGTCGTAAGCCAATATTGCTGCTTATCTGGAACTAGCAATCCAAAGTCACTACCCGCCCGAGCATCCCAACTCTCCTTTGGAAGAGCCAACTCTTCATGCAGTCTATCCCAATCAGTATGCCGGTATATCCCACGGTCAAAATTTATATAAAAGCTAGGTAATTTCATTCGCAAAAAATCCCATTTTTGCCAATCCAGAGATTTCCCAAACGCCAAAAAATCTTCAATATCACTATAGAAGCCTGAAATCCTCTCAGAAGAATACCCATTTAAAAAAAACTTTCGCATCCACGCAACGGTCTTTATTTTCGCCTCCGTCCCATTTATATACTCGCGAAAATTTACCGCATTCAACACGGAAACCCCTGCCCTAAAAAGGCGAAGAGATGCTTCATAATCAGCCACATTTAACCGACCGCTTTCAACATAAGTTAAATAGTCAGGCCTGACATCAATACAAAAATTGCACTTATCATCCACAACATAATAATGCTCATTACCAACAACAAACAACGCCACCGACTTATAACCATTAAAAAGATCATTTTCTAACGACTGATACTCAACGTCCGAATTCATGAAATAACTCCTCCTGCGTAAGCACTCGCGCGTTCGATGAATGCTTTTCAAGCAAAGAATCCCAGACCTTTGGAAGCTCTAGTGACACGCTCGGCTGCCCTTTGGTTGGATCAACAATCTTAGGAGCATCAGGGCTTCTTGGAACTCCGACCACAGGTCTTTGATCCACGACCAAAAAGGGGACAGATTTATTTTACAACCCCAGACTTTTCCCTTGGCCTGCCTTGACCTCGACGCTCTATTCGAATCCCCGAAATCTGTTCTACTTCATCGACGAAACGCCCCGTCCCGGTTAGCTGCCCACGTTGTAGAGCTTCACGGATAAGCCTTACTTCTTCGCTGGAAACAGCTTGTCGTACAAAACCCTCATAATTTTTGTACCGTTCCAGGCTGGTATCACCCAACACATCGAAACAGGCGTCAGTATCTAGCCAATCGCTATCAGGCAGATCGCCTACACGTGCCCGGTAACTCGACCAAGGGTAGTCCGTCGCATCGACCACCATGCATGCACGTACCGGATTCAGTTCAATATAGCGACAGCATGCCAACAGATAAGTATCGGATTGCACCACACTGGACTTGTACCGACTCTCCCACAGCGTACCGGTACGGCCTTCCAACCGGTTACGGTACCGAGTGGCACGCGCCGCCAGCGCCTTCATTAGCTGCCCGAGGCCTGCCACCGATTCGCTTGGCGCCAACAACAAATGGACATGATTGGTCATCAGGCAGTAGGCATACACCCTTACCCCAAATACCTCCTTAAGCTCTCGAAGGTCGGCAAGATAACGCTGATAGTCCTCGACAGCAGCAAACACCACCTGACGGTTATGACCGCGTTGGACAACGTGATGCGGGTAGTTCGGCAAAACAATGCGTCCCATCCTGGGCATGAGCAACCTCCTTCCATGGAGCGTTCAGCCTAGCAAATCAGCGAAAAATAAATCTGTCCCCTTTTCCTTGCTTTCGACGACTGCCCCCTTTTCGCTTAGTACGTGCTTCCCTGGAGTATTTTCAATACCTTTGACACCTACGAATTACCTACATAAATACTGCCATCCGGAAGACTCATAACCCACGGCTCAATAGACGTTGAGCAGAACACATCGAGTTTACGACCATCTGACAACTTCATAGATGGGTCGATCGGTTGACCACCTATAACCCAATCGACTCCTACCACAGACAACCCTGCCAGCCCGTTAATCAAATCACCGGCATCCTCATCCCAACAAGCAAACTGCATTTCCCCCTCTCTAGATACACGCCATGCGCTTTCAGTTCTGAAGTACCACCCCCCTGAAGACAACAACAGGCTATCACCATCCCAAAAAATACTTTCAATACTCAAAGGTAAGCACGACAAAACAACATGTATGAAATTACCCATTACTTAATCCACCTGCTCAATGTGCGTACGCTCTCTAATCCACTGCTTTAAAAAAAGGGGACAGATTTATTTTCGACAACCAAAATCGTTTATCAATAAATAAATCTGCCCCCTTTTGATGCTTTCGAGGAAGGAGCAACTGAGCCTCAGGCTTTGCGTGCAAAATCTTGCAAAACGATGGTGCTCAACGCCGTACCCCGCGAAAACTATGAACCTCGTCGCGGGGTACGATTTATTTGAGAGGAAGTACATCAACAGGCGCAGATGTTGGAGTAGATTTGTGGGGATCCCTCAGGAGCAGTCCCCTTTTCCTCTTTCCCTCAACGGCCCATCATTTCTTTCACCAGAGTGTAATTTCGGTAAAACCATAAGAATGTCATGACCAATGTGAACGGCACGCCTAGCATTTTGAAAACCTCATTGAAATCAGCATCCAGACCAGCAGCAATTGGAAGCACTACTAATAACGAAATAATGCCCCATATCGAGAGCACCACAAAAAGCAGGCCGGTGAACTTTATTAACAGCAAAATGGGATTTCTATTTTTTATCACGAGCAGTCTCATTATAAAAACAAAAAGGGGACAGATTTATGTTCGACGACCAAGATCATTCATCAATAAATAAATCTGTCCCCTTTTCGCCGGTCCCCTTTTCGCCGACTCTCCCACAGCGTACCGGTACGGCCTTCCAACCGGTTACGGTACCGAGTGGCACGCGCCGCCAGCGCCTTCATTAGCTGCCCGAGGCCTGCCACCGATTCGCTTGGCGCCAACAGCAAATGGACATGATTGGTCATCAGGCAGTAGGCATACACCCTTACCCCAAATGCCTCCTTAAGCTCCCGAAGGTCGGCAAGATAACGCTGATAGTCCTCGGCAGCAGCAAACACCACCTGACGGTTATGACCGCGTTGGACAACGTGATGCGGGTAGTTCGGCAAAACAATGCGTCCCATCCTGGGCATGAGCAACCTCCTTCCATGGAGCTTTCAGCCTAGCAAATCAGCGAAAAATAAATCTGTCCCCTTTTCCTTTGATAAATAAATCTGCCACTTTTTGATGGTACATCAGCAGACGCAGGGCTTGGGGTAGATTTGTGGGGATCCCTCAGGGTCTGTCCCCTATTCTGCTTTGGAATGGGTGGATCAATTCTCCCCAATCCTCCTTTTGCACCAACTATCCTTCAGGAGATATCTGCCTCACCCAATCCTCTCTAAGTCCAACCAAAATATTCATAACATTAGAGTAAGTCAAGAATGGTAAAAATAGCGCAAAATGAGACAAGCCACATTTCACATCTAATGGAACGTAAAAATCAACATCCCCCGAGCGACTCGCATTCGAAAACAGCTCTACACTCAGGTGACTTTCAATACTAGAAATATCAGCAAACAACACCTTATTCACAACTTCATTATTCCTAAAGGAGAAGCCGTCAACATATACATCTAACCTTCCACCCTCTATACCAGTAGAAAATAAAATTTCACCCTCTTCAGCTTCCTCATGAAAGCGCCCTCGACCTGAGGCTTCAACATCTTTCATCCTTTTTTCAAGTGTTYGACGAATCTTCATTGTCCAACCCCTTTTAAAAACCCCCTCAAGCCATCCTTAGTCGCTGGAAAGCTAAAGGAAAAACTCTGATTTACATTATCAAAACTACCGGTCCCAAGCATAGAACCTTCTGGGGATGCATAGCGACCTGTCAGAGTGATTTTTTCTGCACCCTGGGACTGAGCATAAGCAAGCATTTTCTTCAGTGGCCCTGCTAACTCAGCGGCCCCATCAGCACCAACGCCAATGAATCCTTTCGAAGTCCCTATCGCAAACTCATCGAATGTTATTTCACTTCCGCTCATGGTGACTCTTGGAGAGTAGATGGTTCCCACACCATTAGCTGCATCAAAAGACACTTTACCTAATTCCTTAGGTATTTCTTTTGCACCGTTTGCAGCTCCCGTTACCGCTGAGCCCTCTGCTCCTTCTACTGCAGCAACACCTTTAGAAGCAGCTGTCGCGCCTCCAAAACCACCACTTAATACTGCTCCCGTGACCTGCTGATTGTTTCCTAGCACCGCCTTATGCTGCGCCAAATCATAATCGCTTTGATTGGAATCCTGAAACCCCTGCAAGATTTCGAGACTTTCTTTACTCAGTCCCTGCGGGTTACTTTGAACGGCTTGATCCAGTGCATCGCTGCCCCCTTTAACAGCATCGTACTGAGGGCTGCACTCTTCGAATGAACAGCCTAATACGGCAATCCCCGTTTTCGCGTTGCTAATGGTTTGGTATTGAACCGCAACGTCAGCCCTGCATCCTGCGGCAGCGGCACCAGTCTTTCCATCACAAACGGCCAAAGCCTTTACAAGGTTATCCACTTGGTGATGATTGAGAAAATTGAAAGTGGTTGCGCTTCCTGCAATGTCAGAGCCTTGCTGAAGATTACCGTTCACGGCTCCAGCGGCTACCACCCCAACGATCTGCGAGAACGCTACTAACAGTTTCGGATTCTGACCCGCAGCCTTAACCAAATAAGGCAGTAATGCCTCGTTGGCGCCCGCCGCCAAAGCTCCTGTTTCAAATTTTCCGCCTTCAGCTTCGCTGAGCAGCCCACCCACTAAAGCATGAAGCGCAATTTTCTCCGGACTACCATCCGCAGACTTTCCTTCCGTAAGGTTACCCACAGCATTGAATGCGATAGCTTGCAGCGTGCTTTCAGCGGCGCTGAGCAATGCATTGCCCAAATTGTCTTTCAGGCTCCCGCCTTCAATGACAGTTTTCGCCGCTGCGTCGGCAACTGACGTAACAGCGGCCTTTTCAAGGGTGTTCACACTGAACACCGCAGGGTTGTAAGGCATCGTGTAGCCTATCCCGGCCGTGATTCCCGCCAGCGCATATCCTTTCAGGCTGGACGATGAGGTCATGCCCTTCAGAGTTGCGCCCAGGTTCCCCTTGTTGTTGATCAAACTGACGGCACCGGTACTGGCCATCGAGGTCAGCGCAGCCGAAGCCATCACATTGCCCCAACCTGCCGCCGTAAACTCCGCCCCCGCCGCAATAGCCTCAGACGTAGTTGCAGCGGCCATCGCAGTTCCAGAGCCCGCCGTCGCACTCGCCGCAGTCCCCACCGCCGCACTCGCAGCACCCGCCGTCAACACTGTGACAATAATAATGATCGCCAGCATCGCCCCTTGGCCCAGCCCGGAATGGCTGTACTTGAAGGACTCGTGCATCTCCTTAACCTGCCGCCAATCCACATCCCCACGCTTCTCGGCGTCCTTGAGCCAAGCCAGTTGCGGGTCGGCCTTGACCATTGCGTCAATGGTCTGGCTAACGGTCTTCTGGTCGATCTGCTTGACGTCGATATGCAGGCCGTCGACGGCTTTGATCACTAGATTGCCCTGGGCGGTCAGTTGGCTCTGACGCAGGGTTTCATCCGTGTGGCCTTTACCTGACATGGAGGTCCAGGCCAGATCGCTGTCGTTCTTTTCGTGGCTCTCCTTGTCCAGGTCCTTCACACCCTCGAAGGTGATGGCGCCACCACTTTGCAGGGTCAGGTTATTGCCGCTTTCGAGCTTCGCCACTTGGTAGCGTTGATCGCCACCGCTCACCAAGGCCAGGTCGCCACCGGTTGTAATCTGACTACCGACATTGGTGACTTTGGTTATTTCGTCCTTCCGGGTATTTGTACTCCCCCAACTACCCTTATCTTTTTTGTCGTACAGCGAGTAATCGCTGTCCTGTGCCGCCAGCAGTTCAAGCTTGTCGCCCGCCACCAGATACGCTTCGTCGCCAGCGTTGATGCGGCTGGAAATGAGCGTCAGGTCCTTACCCGCGCTCAGCGCAACATTGCCGCCAGCGGTGAGAGTGGTTGCAATCTGGCCGACATGATCCCGCTGCTCGGTGACGTGGCGGTCCTTGGAGTAAAAGTGACTTTCGTCTGCCGCCGAGGCCAGGGTCAGGTTTTCCGTGGCCGACATTGCAATGTCACGCTTGGCATCGATCTGACTGGCAATGGCAGAGATATCACGACCGGCGCTGACGGAAACGTCGCGTCCCGCGCTGAGGGAACCGGTCAGCTGGGTGATTTTCTCGTCGAGAAAACTGCTGCCGCCAGCGAGCTTGCTGTCGGTCTGGGCGGACACCAGATTCACGTCACGCCCCGCGTTGATCTGGGTGTCGCGACCGCTTTGCAATACGCCACCAGTGTTGATGACATCGCGGCCAGCCTGGAGCGTGAGATCGTTGGCGGCCTCGATACGAGCAGCGCTGTTGGCGTAGTCGTTGCTGGTACTCATGTAGCCATTGCTGGCTTTGGCCGTGGTGATTGTTCGTTCGTTGACCACGTCACCCTTGAGCGCGGTCAGGTTGACGTCACGCCCGGCGATGATGCCGCCAGCCTTGTTGACGATGTTGTTACCCGCCAACAGGTCAAGACGATTACCGGCCTCCACCAGACCGCTGTTGACCAGGTCATTGCCGGCGACAGCCGACAAGTTATTGCTGGCGCGCAAGGTGCCGGCGTTGTTCAGGTCCTTGCCAGCGATCAGATTGACATCGTTACCCTGGATCAGTGCGCCGTTGGCCGCCAGGCGGTTGTTGGCGTTGGCCAGGTACAACACCGGCACCAACACTTGCTCGCCATTGACCGTGGCGTTTTCCATCCAGACGATGTCGTGGGTCAGGGCCGCGACCTGTTCGGAAGTCAGGCTTACACCCAGTGACAGGTTAAGTTGGTTTTTACTGGTGACTGCGTTGTTCATCAGGTACTTGAACAGCGCGGCGTCCGAGGTCTGGCCGTCGATGAAGCGTTGGCCGGTTCGCGCGACCACCGCTTGTTGAATCAGCTTCTGCTCGTAGAGGCCATCGCCCAGACGCTTGGCGCTTTTATCCGGGTCGTAGCCGAGGTTCGCCAGCAGGTAGTCCGAACTCATGAACTGCTTGAGGTCGGTGAGCACCGGGTTGGTTTCGATCAGGTATTTCTGCGGATTAGACTTGAACGAGGTGTCCGGCAGACCCTGGACCCGGGCCACGGTCTGACTGGCCGCAGGGGTAGCGATCAGCGGAGTGCTGGCGGTCGGTGCGGTGACCGCACCGGGGACGGTAGTCGGGGCACCGGGTTGAGTATTCACGGGCGGCACAAGAGGCCCGACCACAGGAGAGGTCACGGTGGCCAATGGGTCACGTGGGTTGAGCGGCAGTGTTGGCACGCTCAGGTCCGGACCGGTAGCGAGCGCGCTATGGCTGGCGCCATCGACATGCACGACACCTACCTGGGTGATCGCTCCACCATTACTGTCATGGCCGGGTAACAGCAGGGTGCCGCCATTGTCGGCGGGAGCACTGACATTGATCGTGCTGGCACCCATGTTGCTGTCGGTGACCTGACGGGTGATCCGGGTCAGTTGCCGGTCGCTGGAGGCGACTTGGGCGATATCACCGATCTGGACGCTACGCGCCTGAACATCCGGCAGGTTTTGTTGACGCTGAGCGGTGCTGACCGAGGCGCTGCCCATGGTCCAGCTTTGCGGACCGCCGTCAGTCGTAGTAACTGCCGCCGCGTTAGTGCCCTGACCACTCAGACGGAACAAGCCATTCTGGCCGGTAGGCAGGGTAAAGCCGGGTAATGTCAGCGGGTTGACTTGCTGCTGGGCAAGGTTTGGCGGCAACTGAGCATTGAAGGTAACTACGGTGGGTGCGGACTGGCCGCCGAGTTGCGTCGAGCCGACGCGCGATGCTCCGCCACCAAGCGCTATGCCTGAGCGAACCACGCTGTTGGTGAGATTCTGCGAAGCGGTGATGTTGACCGTACCACCTGCCTGCACGATGGCGCTGGCAGAGCTGGACGGACTGCTCTGAATAAGCGTGTTGTCGAAGAAGGTGGCGTTCTGAACCGCGACCGGCGCCTGTGCTCGTACGGCATCGCTACTGTAGTGAGGCGAGGTAAAAATCTCATAGCCGCCACCATAACTAACATTTATCGGACCAAAGCGGATCCACGGGTTATCCCCGCGACCTCCACTTTTTTCCAGTACACGGACCAGGGATTCGACATTGTCGCTGGTCCAGAGATGTAAATTAGGGTGAGTAAATGGCCCACCACCACCTGACTCTGCATGACCCAAAATTCCAGAGTCATAGGAAGGGTCATTCGCGGCGTTGTAGTCCATCAATGAGTGCCAATAACCCAAACTCTGCATAGCATCCGAGCCGGGATCAAACGAACGCCGCACACTGTAATCACCTACAGACGCGCCCTGGTTGGTAAACGTCTGCTGGTTCATGGTCAGGTTGTTGCCAGCGCTAATCGTCGAGGCTTGATTGAGAAACTCCCGGCCGCTGGCCAGAAAGTTTCGTCCTGCCGTCATGCTCGCTGATACCGAGTCCTGAACGATCTGAGAGTGATAGTTTTCCACCCAGACCAGATGAGTATCGACTTGGGAGAAATCGAATGCAGAGCAGGAGTAGCACTGCACCCCGATATACCCCGAAACCAACCCCCCAGTCGTCTGGAATACATCCTTGCGATTCTCGATATGATCCGCCGTCAGACTCAAATCACCGGCACTTTCAAGCGTTGCAGAAATGTTGTTAATCGAAGAACTCAAACCATTACCGTCATCCCTGGCGATGCTGATATTGCCGAGGCTGTACACGTCCGCATAACGGTTAGTGAAGTCATTCACCCGCAATGCCATGTCACCACCGCTGAAGATCAAACCATTTTGATTCAGCAAGCTGGACGTACTCAGACGCAAATTGCCACTGCTGCCCAAGGTCCCGTAGTTGTTGATTGACCCGGCATTGACCGTCATCCCGGTGGCAGACGTCATCCGCCCATAGTTGTTGAGTTGGCCGCCGACATTGATCGTGGCGTCTCCACCACTGGCAATGCTGCCCGCACCGCCCAGAGTCATCGAGGCGACTGTCAGCCCGAGATTGCCCAGGCTGCTGATCCTGCCATTGCCGCTATAGTTGCCGCCCAGCGCCAAACTCATGCTGCCATCACTGGCAATCAAACCATCGTTGTTCCAGTTCCCCCCGTTACCCACCAGACTGGTGGAAGCCAGCAATTGCCCACTGCCGGTCTGGTACAGGTTGTTGACGTTGACGGTCAGGCGCCCAGCCTGGATCACGCTGCTGTTGGTCAACGAGTCGGCGTTGAGAGTCAGCCCACCACGGGTCACGATGGAACCTCCGGCCCCCGTCACGTTGGCCGTGGAGATATCGAACGTGCCGGTGCCCACGTGCAACAAGCTACCGCCCTGGTTCAGGAAGCCTGCGGCGTTGAGCGTCAGGTCACTGTTGGCGGTTTCCAGTGTGCCGTTGCGGTTATCAAACAAACCGCCGATCTGGAAGTCGGTCTTGCCGCTGGTGCCCAAGGCACGCAACTGGCCGGTCTGGTTGTCGAGGCTGGCGGCGCGCACGCTCAGGGTGCTGTCGCTCTCGATGATGCCCAGGCGGTTGTTCAGGGCGCCGCTGAGGTTCAGGTCGATTCCGTTGCCGGCGATCTGGCCGTCGTTGTCGCCACTGTTGTCGAAGTTGTTGCCGGTGACGCTGACCCGGCCTTTGGCGTAGAGGCCGCCATTGCGGTTGTCGAAGTCGCGGGTGGCGATGATTGCATCGCCGCTTTGCGCCGAGATGCGGCCGCCGTAGTTATCGATGCCGCCCAATGCGCTGAGGTTCAGCCGCTGTGCCTGAACGATGCCGCCCTGACGGTTGTTGGTCAGGTCGTAACCATTTTTCAACACGCCGACGATGCGCGCTTCGAGTGCGCCCTTGACGCTGGCGAGGGTGCCGCCGCGGTTGTCCAGATTGTTGGCGCTGACGCTAAGGTCACCGTTCTGGGCCAGGAGCCGACCGCTCTGATTGTCGATATCGCCGGCCACGGCCAGGTTCATCGCGCCCAGGCTTTGCACGGTGCCTTTGGCGTTGGCCAGGCTCGCGGCGGTGAGTTGCAGGTTGCCGTTCTGGCTGTAGATCAGTCCGTCGCCGTTGTTCTGGACGGCGCCGGAGGTGTTGATGACGAGGTTGTTGTTGCTCGCGATGGTGCCGCGATTGCGGTTGTCGAGGCTGCCGGTGAGCAGGGTCATCAGGCCTTGGCTGGCCAGTTGACCGCCCTGGTTGTTGATCTGGCTGCTGCGCTGGATCACCAGCGGACCGGCGCTGGCGAGTTTGCCGTTGGTGTTGGTCAATGCGCCAAGCAGGTCGAGGGTGAGCGCACCGTTACTGACCAGGCTGCCGGCGCTGTTGTCCAGCGTGCTGCCAGTGAAGCTCAGGTTCTGTTGCGCGTTGATCACGCCCGCTGTGTTGCCGAGGGTCATGGCTTGCACGGTGAGCGCCGCGCCGCTGTCGATCAGGCCGTTCTGGCCGTTGTTCAGCAGGCCGCTGACGGTCAGGGTCTGGCCGGCGCCGCTGGACAGAATGCCGCCGCTGTTGTCGAGGCTCGCCGCGTTGACGGTGAGCGCCTTCTGGCTGACAAGCGCGCCGGCACCGCCGTTGAGCAAGGCGCCGCTCAAGGTCACGCCGAGGTTGCCGCTGCGGCTGGAGAGCGTGCCGTTGTTGCGGTTGTCGAGGCTGGCGCTGTTGACGTCGAGGCCCTGCCAACCGGAGATCAGGCCATTCTGGTTGAGCAGATTGCCAGCGTTGAGGCTGAGCAGGTTGTTGCTGATCAGTTTGCCGCCGCTGTTATCGAAGGTGCGCCCAGCGAGGGTGAAGCTTTGGCTGCTGGAGACTTCGCCACTCTGGTTGTTCAGGTCGCGCAGGCGGCTGATGGTCAGCGGGCCTTTGGCGGTGATCAAGCCGCTCTGGTTGTTCAGGTCGCTACCGCTCAGGTCAAGCGTGATCCCGGCATCGCTCAGCAAACGCCCGCCGTTTTGGGTCAGGGCTCCCAGGGTCAGTGATATGTCACCTTTCGCCGAGACCTCACCGCCATTGCTGGAGTCCAGGCTGTTGGCGGTCAGGGTCAAGCCGCCCTGGCTGTTGATCAGGCCGTTGGCGCTGTTGTTCAGCGCCATCGCATTCAGGGTCACGGCACTGCCACCGAGCAGGATGCCACCCTGGTTGTTCAGGTCGGCGCTGGTCAGCGTCAGGTTTTGTGCCGCGTTGATCAGGCCTTTGTTCTGGTTGCTCAGCAGACCCGCGACATTCAGGGTCAGGTCGCTGCGACTGTTCAGGGTGCCGTCAGTGTTATCCAGGCTGGCGGCGCGGACGTCGAGGGCCGCTGCGGCAATCTGGCCCTTGAGGTTGGTCAAGGCCTGATTGATCCGCAGGGTCACGGCCTGGTTGCTGAGGAGTTTGCCGTTGCTGTTGTCGAGGCTGTCGGCGGCGAGGCCAAAGGCCTGGGCGCTGGAGATTTCGCCGCCCTGGTTGTTAACGCCCTTGAGGTTATTGAGCACTAGCGACGGGGCATTGATCAGGCCGTTCTGGTTATTCAGCTGACCTTGATGCAGGTCCAGGACGAGACTGGTGTTGCTGAAAAGTTTGCCGCCCATCTGGTCGAGGCCGGTGACGCTGGCCGTCAGTGCCTTGGCGCTGCCGATGCTGCCACCGTTCTGGTTGGTGACCTGACCGGCCGTGAGGCTCAGGCTGTCGCCACTGTTCAGGCGACCGTTCTGGCTGTTGTCGAAGGCGCCGGTGGTCACGCCCACCGGGCCCTTGCCGCTGATCACGCCTTGTTGACGGTTGTCGAGGCTGACGCTGGTCAGGTCGACGCTGCGGTCACTGACCAGTTGCCCGCCCTGGTTGCCGAGCGCACCGCTGACATTGACCTTCAACGCGCCGGCACTCGACAAGCTGCCACCGGTGTTGCTCAGGTTGGCGCTGTTGACGGTGAGTTGGCCTTCGCTGCTGATCTGGCCCTGATTGTTCGTCAGGTCGCCGCTCAGGCCCAGCCGGGCATCTTGCCCGCTGAGCAGGTGGCCAGCGCTGTTGTCCAGGGTCTGGCCATCCAGGGTTAACCCGGCCTTGCCGTTGATCAGGCCCTGATTACGGTTGAGCACCTGGCCGAGGGTCATGGTCAAGCCCATGGCCGCGATGATCTGACCGCTGTCGCTGTTGTCCAGACGATTGCCGGTCAGGCTGATGTCGGCGCTGCTGGAGAGTTCGCCGCCACGGTTGTCGATATCACCGACATTGAGTTTCAGCGCTTTTGTAGCGCCTACCAGGCCATTCTGGCGGTTGTCGAGCGTGCTGCTGGTCAGGCTCAGGGCACCACTGGCGATCAGTTGTCCGTTCTGGTTATTGAGGGTAGTGACGGTTGCCGACACATCGGCCTTGCCGGCGACCGAGCCGTTGCTGTTGTCGAAGCTGTTGGCCGCCAACAGCACCGCCCCATCGCCGATCAGGGTGCCGCTCTGATTGGTGAAGGACCCGGTCACGCCCAGATCAATGTCGCCAGCGCTGCTGATCAGGCCATGGCTGTTGTCCAGGCTGGCACTTCGGCTGTTGAGGGACGCAGCCGAAATCAGCCCGTTAAGGTTGTTCAGGGTCTGCGCGATACGCAGGGTCAGGCCCTGGTTGCTCAGGAGCTTGCCAGCGCTGTTGTCGAGATTTTGCGCGGCGACGGTGAAGGCTTGGGCGCTGGAGATTTCGCCGTTCTGGTTGGCGATGTCCTTGAGGTTCTTGAGCACCAGCACGGGCCCATTGATCAGGCCGTTTTGGTTGTTCAGTTGGCCGTTGTTCAGGTCCAGGTCCAGACGGGTTTTGCTGAAGAGTTCGCCGCCTTGTTGATCCAGGCCGGTGACGCTTGCCGTCAGGTTTTTTTCGCTGGCAATGCGGCCGGTGCCGCCGTTGCTGACCTGGGTTGCGGTCAGGTCCAGCGTGTCGTCGCCGGTGAGATGGCCGCCCTGGCTGTTGTTCAAAATACCGGTGGTGACACGGGTGGCGCCCTTGCCGTTGATCAGGCCTTGCTGGCTGTTATCGAGGCTGGAGCTGGCCAGGGTCAAACCCTGATCGGTGATGATCGAACCACCCTGGTTGAGCAACGCCCCCAGGCTGGTGACCGATAGAGCGCCAGCGCTGCTGAGCTTGCCTGCGGTGTTATCCAGCGTGGCGGCGTTGAGGGTGAATCCGCCTTCGCCGCTGAGCAACCCGGCGTTATTGAGCAGCGCCCCATCAAGACGAATATCCAGGCCCTTGAGGCCGGAGAAACTACCGCTACTGTTGTCGAGCGTGGTGCCGGCCAGGCGAGCGCTGCCCTTGGCGAACAGCTTGCCCGTGTTCTGGTTGATCAGTTGCGCCACCGTCAACTGCAGGTCGGTCGCGGACAGCAGTTTGCCGCCGTCGCTGTTGTCCAGACGCTGACCGGTGAGGTTCACGCTGCTGTCGGTGCTGGAGATTTCTCCGGCGCGGTTGTCGATCTGATCGACATTGACGGTCAGCGCGTTGGTGCTGCCCACCAGACCGCCGTTGCGGTTGTCGAGGGTCTTGCCGGTCAGCAACAAACTGCCCTGGGCGACCAACTCACCACCCTGCTGGTTCAAGGTGTCGAGGGTAGCGGTCAGGTCAGTCTGACTGGCTATCCGGCCTTTGGTGTTGGTGATGTCCCGGGCCTTGAGCGTCACGGGACCGACTGCACTGAGCAGGCCACCGCTGTTGTCCAACTGCGAGCCTTCGTAGCTGATCGCGGCCTTGCCGGTCAGCACGCCTTTGTCGCGGTTATCCAGTTGCCCGACGAGCAGACTCAGGTCCTTGTCAGCTTCGATCAGCCCACCGCGGTTATCTGCCGAATTGCTGCGCAAGGTCAGCCGGTCCTTGCCGGCCAGGCTGCCGCCACGGTTATCCAGGCTGCCGGTGGTCAGGTCGATGCTGCCGGTGGCTCTTAGTTTTCCCAGCTCCCGATTATCGAACGCTCCTGCAATTTTCCCCGTCAGGCTGCCATCGACGGCCAGCAGCATTCCCGCCGCACGGTTGTCGAGGCTGTCGACAGTCAGGCTCAGTGCCTTGCCGGAACCGAGCTTGCCGCCCTGATTATTCAGGGCGCCGCTCAGGTCGATGCTCAGCCCAAGGTCACCCGTCAGTTGGCCTTTGGTATTGTCCAGACTCGCGGCCTTGAAGGTCGAGATCCCGGCACTGGATACCGAGCCATTGAGGTTGGTGACTCCGCCCTCGACATTCACGGTCAGGTCCGAATCGCTGCCGATCTTGCCAGCGCTGTTGTCGACGCTAGCGGCTCGGACATCCAGCCCATTGGCCGACACCAGCCCCCGGAGGTTGTTCAAGGTCTGGTCGACACGCAGGATCAGCGCCTGATGACTGCCAATCGTGCCATCGGTGTTGTCGAGCGTTTGCGCCGCCAACGTGAATCCCTGATCGCTGGATATCTCGCCTCCCTGGTTCGCTACGCCCTTGAGGTTTTTCAGCAATAACTGGCCTGGGGCATTGATCAGACCGCCCTGGTTATTGAGCTGGCCGTTATTCAGATCGAGACTCAGGTCGGTGCTGCTGAACAGTTTGCCGTTTTGCTGATCAAGGCCGCTGACGCTTGCGGTCAGGGCTTTGCTGCTGGAAATGCTGCCTTGGGCACCGTTGTTGAGCTGGCCGCTAGTCAGGTCGAGCGTATCGCCGCTGATCAGCGTGCCGCCGAGGTTGCTGACGGTGCCGAGACTGGTGAGCTTCAGGTCCTTGACGCTGGAAAGGTTGCCGCTGTCGTTGTTCAGGCTACCGACGCTGAGCAGGATCGCGCCATCGCCCTTGAGCGTGCCGCGGGTGTTAAGCAACTGCTCGCTCAGTGTCAGGTCCAGCTTGCCTTTGGCGTAGAGATTACCTCCGTCACCGTTGTTCAGTTGCGCAGCCTTGAGGTGTAAACCGGCCTGACCGGACAGCTGACCGCCAAGCTGGTTATTGAGCTGGGCGAGGGTCAGATCGATGTCGCCATTGGCAAGCAGTTGGCCGCCATGGCTGTTGTCCAGCGTCGTGCCCGTCAGGTTCAAGTAGCGTTGGCTGGAGACGTTGCCGCCCTGATTGTCGAGGCTGTCGATGGTCAGGTTCAGGCCTTGGGCAGCGCTCAGCGAACCCGCCTGACGGTTGTCCATCCGGTTGGCATTGAGCGTCAGCGCGCCACCGGCGCTGAGGCTACCGGTACGGTTATCCAGCAACCCGACCGTGCTCAGGTTGAGATCGGCCTTGCTGACGATCCGCCCCTTGAGCTGGTTGTCGAGACTGGCACTGCCCAAGGTCAGCAGACCGTTCGAAGACAGCAACCCGGCCTGGTTCAGCAGCTGTCCGGCAATCTTCGCCGTCAGCCCCGCACTCCCCGTCAGTGTGCCTTGGGTGTTGTCGAGGCTGGCGCCTTGCACCGTCAGCAATTGGCCAGCGGTCATCGACCCCGTGGCGTTGTTGATCGCGCCCTGACTGCCCAGCGTCAGACTGTTATCGCTGGTCAGATGGCCCTGACGGTTATCCAGGTCAGCCACCTGCAGGGTGATGTCCCGGGCGCTCAGTTTGCCACCCTGGTTGTTCAGGCTGCCGGCGAGCAACAGGTTCAATCCTGTGCCAGCGTTCATCGTGCCAAGCTGGTTGTTCAGGCTGTCGGCCTGCAAATCGATGGCCGAGGCGGAAATCAGCGCTCCGGTGTTGTCCAGGGCTCGGGCGATCCGCAGGACCAGCGCTTGCTCGCTGAGGACTTTGCCGCTCGTGTTGTCCAGGCTGGCAGCCGCCAGCGTGAAGCCTTGTTTGCTGGAGATTTCACCGCTCTGGTTAACCACCGCATTCAGGTTCTTCAGCAGCAGCGCGCCGGGTGTGGTGATCAGGGCGTTCTGGTTGTTGAGCAGACCGTTGTTCAGGTCCAGGGTCAGGCCTGTGGCGCCGCTCAATTGGCCCTGATTGTGCTGGTCCAGGCCGCTGACACTGGCGGTCAGGGCCATGGCGCTGGCGATGCGTCCGCCTTCGCTGTTGTCCACCTGGCCAGTGGTCAGGTTCAAAGCGTTACTGCCGGTGAGCACGCCGGCTTGATGGTTATCCAGACTGCCGCTGTTGATCACCGCGCTGCCGGTGCTCTGGATCGTGCCCGCTTGATGGTTGTCCAGTGCACCGAAAACCGTCAGGCCCAAAGTGCCCTGGCTGATGATCGAGCCTTGCTGGCTGTTATCCAGGGACGCCGCCGTCACTTGCAGGCGCTGCTGGGCAGCCAGGCGACCGCGCTGATTGTTGAAGGCACCGCTGGCGTTGATATTCAGGGTGCTGCCGGCCGACACCAGTCCTGCGACGTTATCCAGGGACCCGACATTCAAGCTGACCCCGGCAAGGCTGGAGATTTCAGCGGCGCTGTTACTCAGTGCACCCACATTGGCGAGCAGTTCGCCGTTGCTGGTCACCAGTCCGCCTTGGGCATTGAGCAACTGGTTGGCGTTGAGGTTCAGGCTGCCGGTGCTCAGCACCCGCCCCTTGTTCTGATTATCCAGCGTCCCGGCGTTGATGCTCGCGCCTTGTTTCGCACTTAAAGTGCCGCCTTGGTTGGTCAGGGTTTGCGCGGTGTTGACCGTCAGGTTGCGGCTGGCGACGACACTTTTGCCGCTGTTGTTGAAGTTCTGAGCGCTGAGGTTCACGTCACCGCTGGCATTGCGGCTGGTGTCGGCGTTGACCCCGGCTTCGATGATGCCGTTGTTGGTCAACTGGCCGCCGGCACTCAGGTTGATGCTGTCGCGAGCGGCGAGGGTTTGCTGGTTGCTCAGGTCGCCCTGGGTTTGCACCGTGAGGGAGCTGCCGGCGTAAATCGGTCCTTGGGCATTGAGGCTGGCGGCTTTGATATTCACTGCGCCATTGACCGCCGAGGTGTCGGCCAGGCTCAGTTGGCCGTTGGCATCGAGCTGGATATCGCCACCGCTGGCGATCAGTTTGCCGTCGAGTTTCACCCCGACGCCGGCTTCGGTGCCGACCAGCTTGATCGCGCCGGCGTACATGCCACCGAGCGCCGAGGAGTCGATCGCCAGTTCCGGCTTGGCACTGCCGTCGTTTGCACGGGCGGTGGCGTTGAGGGTGTCGGCGTTGACGTCGTTGCGACCGGCAACGATGGTCAGGTTATTTGCCTGGATCTGCGCGTTGATCTTGGCGCTGCGGGTGATGATTTCGAAACGGTCGACGTTGCTCGCGTTGATCCCGGTGCCGTCGATGGAGACGCTGCCCTGATCAACCTGAAAGCGGTCCAGTCGACCGTTGTCGAGCACCGGTTTGCCGGTGGTCAAAGTCACCCGTGGGGTGTTGATAAACCCGCAGCCGTTGCAACTGATGCCGTAGGGGTTGGCGACGATCACCCGCGCCGACTGCCCCGCCACTTCGGTGTAACCATTCAACTGGCTCGGGCTGCCGCCGTTGACTTCGTTGAGGATGGTTTGCGCCGGACCGCTGCCTTTCAGGTTCGGGTTGCCGACGATGATCCCGCCCATCTGGGTTTGCTGGGTCTGGGTGGAAGCGTTGTTGAGGATCAAGCCCTGCAGGGTGACGTTGTAGTCGTGGAACTGGTTGTGCGAGAGCCCCGTCGCGTTGGGTGTGGCGATGTTGACGATCGGCACACCATTGCCGGCGCGATCCAGGCTGGTGCCCGGCGCGCTGACCACGATGCCGTCCGCCTGCGCCCACATCGGTTGCCAGAACATCACGTTGGCCAGCAGGAACGCCAGGCCGCGTTTCGGCATGCCCATGAAACGTTCACGGGGATTCACGGCAGCAGAAGGCTGTCCGGCCAGAAAGGCCAGTTGGCGAACGTCCATATTCAGGTCTCGACTAAACGAAAGTTAGAGGGAGAAATCCACGCGGAAATAGATCGGAGCTTCGCGCTCGGTCAACGCATCCGGCCGCTCCAGGGAGTGGGCGAAGGTCACGCTGGCGGACACATGCTGCCCCTTGGCAAACAACTCGATCGAGTCACTCGACATCCGCCCATGTTGCTCGCCGTTGTAGCGGCCATGACTGATCACGCCTTGGTCGTAGCCCAGGCTGGTGCCGTATTCAGCGAACACCGGACGCAGCCATGCCCAGTTCACCGGGCGACTCCAGCGCAGGTCATTGCGCCAGTAACCACCGCTGTCACCGGACAACGACTGGTCCTTGTAACCACGGATCGACGACAACCCGCCCAGGCTGGTGCGCTGCGGGCTGAACAGCACGTCCTCGCTGCGCTGGCCGGTCATCAAACTGCTGAAGCTCAACGACTCGCCCCAGAGCTTGAACGGCTGCAAGTAGCTCAGGGTGCCGGTGTATTTGCGGTACCGCGCATCCGCGTCCCCAGGGCCTGGATGACCGTTACTCTGGGCATCGAAGGCGCCGATACCTTTCTGCATGCCCAGGTCGAGGTTGACGAAAGCCGAGCCGACACGCCGCCCGTGGTTGATCCCGAATTGCGCTTCGCTCAGATGGTTGCTGCTCAGGGCCAGCTTGCTGCCTTCGATGAAATTGTTAATCCGCATGTGAGACACGCCGGCGCTCAAGGACGTCTTGCTCACGGCATCGCGATAGATCACGCGCTCGGCCTTGAACTGGTGAGTCGTGCTGTCGCCGGTCTGCTTGAAGTTGTAGCCATTGGCGGCAATCTGCGAGCTGTAATCGCTCTGGTTGTAGCTGTAATTGAAGTTCCACCAGCCCCACGGCAGGTTGTAATCGAGCATGGCGTTGCTCGAGGTGTGGTTATGATCGCTTACCGCGTCGTGACCACCGCGCAACATCAACTGATCCGCCAGCCCCAGCGGATTGTCCCAGTCAAAGGTCGTGCCCCACTGCTGCTCGCCGGTGCTGCGCTGGCCTTCGTTAGTGCGCGACAAACCGGCGCGCCAGGGCTTTTGCGGGGTGTTCTTGACCCGCACTTCGCTGCCGCCCACGGCTTTACCGGGGGCCAATTCCATCTGTGCCTGATTCGACGGCAAACGGTTCAACTGATCGACCAGTTGCTCGATCTCGCGCAGGTTGACCAGCTCACCGGTCTTGCCAGGGAATGCCATGGACAACTCACGGTCCGACAGCTTGCTGCCCTCCGCGCCTTTGATCCCTTCGAGCTTGCCCTCGACCACCAGCACCTGCAAATGACCGGCAGACAAATCCTGCTGCGGCAAGTAGGCACGACTGGTCACCAGACCTTTCTCGAGGTAGCTGTCGGTAATGACTTTCAGCAGCTCGTTGAGCTGAGTGACGCCCAGGCATTGATCGATGTAAGGCTTGAGCAAACGCTCGCGTTCACGGGCCGAAAGGCTGTCGGCGCCTTTGAGGTCGATGTCTTTGATCGGGAAGCAGCGGGTGTCGGCTGGGGCTGTAGGGGCCGTCGGTTTGGCCGCTTTACCGGGCAGTTCCTTGAGCTCTTCGAGACGCCGGCGCTGCTCTTCGAGCAGGCGATCCTGACGTTCGCGGATCAGGTCGGTTTCACCAGGGGTGGGTGCGGCGTGGGCAAGGTTTACGCTGGTGAAACTCAGCAATAGACACGGCAAAGCCGCACACAACCTCTTCCCGAGGGTGTGCAGGTACATGTTCGATCCCTCGAGACGACAAGTGATATCAATATGATGGCGCAATGTTAAGTTGCCATCATTCTGACGTCAATAAGTCGGGCGCTGATTTGTTGCGAAATATGTCTTTATTGACACACACCTTCACGGCTCGAATTTTATGGTCTCAAAAGCCTGTGGAGTTTCTGGCTGAGTGCGTCCGAGGAGCGAGGCCCGACCTCGAGATCGCCATAAGCCAAAAATGAAAAAACCCGGACACTGTCCGGGTTTTTTATGGGATCGCCAAAGCGCGTTATTCAGCGGCCGGCGCTTGCGGCTTGCGGCGCTTGAGCGGCGCCATGCCGTCCTTGCTGACCAGCGACAGGGCGTCGGTCTTCGGGCGGTTGGCAATCTTGCGTTTGGTCGGGGCCTTGGCGCCGGTCTTTTTCTTGTCGCCTTTGGCGTCGACCTTTTTCTTCTTCACGCCAACGGCTTTGCCCGAGGCCTTGACCTTTTTCGGTCCGCCGTAGGTGCCTTTGACTTCCTTGATGGTGCGGCGCTCGAAGCTCTGCTTGAGGTAGCGCTCGATGCTCGACATCAGGTTCCAGTCGCCGTGGCAGATCAGCGAGATGGCCAGGCCATCGTTGCCGGCACGCCCGGTACGACCGATACGGTGAACGTATTCGTCGCCGCTGCGTGGCATGTCGAAGTTGATCACCAGGTCCAGGCCTTCCACGTCCAGGCCGCGAGCCGCAACGTCGGTGGCGACGAGGATCTTGACCCCGCCCTGCTTCAGACGGTCGATCGCCAGCTTGCGATCCTTCTGGTCTTTCTCGCCGTGCAAGACKAACGCCTTGTACTCCTGCGCCACCAGACGGCCGTAGATACGGTCGGCCATGGCCCGGGTGTTGGTGAAGACGATGGCCTTCTGGTAGGTCTCGTTGGCGAGCAACCAGTTAACGATCTGTTCTTTGTGCTGGTTGTGGTCAGCGGTGATGATTTGCTGACGGGTGGTGTCGTTCAACTGGCTGACGGCATTGAGCTGCAAGTGCTCAGGGTTGTTCAGGACCTTGGCGATCATCTCGCGCAGGCCCGAACCACCGGTGGTCGCGGAGAACAGCATGGTCTGCTGACGATTGGTGCACTCGTCGACCAGACGCTGTACGTCTTCGGCAAAGCCCATGTCGAGCATGCGGTCGGCTTCGTCGAGCACCAGCACTTCAACTTCTTTCAAGTCGAGGTTGCCGGCGTTCAGTTGCTCGATCATCCGGCCCGGAGTACCGATCAGGATGTCCGGCACCTTGCGCAGCATGGCGGCCTGGACCTTGAAGTCTTCACCGCCGGTGATCAGGCCGGACTTGATAAACGTGAACTGCGCGAAGCGTTCAACTTCCTTGATGGTCTGCTGGGCCAGCTCGCGGGTCGGCAGCAGGATCAGGGTCTTGATGCTGACGCGGACTTTGGCCGGGCCGATCAAACGGTTGAGGATCGGCAATACGAATGCAGCGGTTTTGCCGCTACCGGTTTGCGCAGTCACCCGCAGGTCACGCCCTTGGAGCGCGAGCGGGATAGCCGCTGCTTGCACTGGCGTTGGCTCGACAAATTTAAGCTCGGCCACGGCTTTGAGCAGGCGTTCGTGCAGGGCGAATTGGGAAAACACGGGTGCTACCTCGAAGAAATACAAAAAATCAGCTGCATAGGGTAACGGTTTCGAGCGCGAAGGCCGAGTTTCTTTATGCAATCGGACGCAAACAATGGCGATTTTGTTAGCGGATTTGTCCCTGAACGTAACTCGATGCGTCTTAAATGCTCTAATCGCCCCCTCTCGTCCCACAGAAGAATCGTTTTAACCCATGGATCTCAAACAGCTCTGGCTCAATACCCAAGACCTTTGGGGCGCTCTCGACCAGCACCCGCTTCTGCATTCCAGCCTGGCGCTGATGGTGTTGTTGGTGATCGCCTTGCTGCTCGGACGAGTGGCGCGCTATGTGGTGCTGCACGCCGTCAAATTGCTCGGCCGGCAACCGGCGATGCAGTGGTTCAACGATTTGTTCCAAAACAAAGTGTTCCATCGACTGGCGCAAATGACCCCGTCGCTGGTGATCCAGTTCGGTTTGAACCTGGTGCCGGAACTGAGCAAAACCATTCAGAATTTCCTCGGCAACGTCGCCCTGTCCTTCACCATCCTGTTTTTGGTGCTGGCCCTGAGCGCCCTGCTCAACGCCTTGCTGGACATCTACGCACGCACCGAACATGCCCGCACGCGCTCGATCAAAGGCTACGTGCAGTTAGCGAAAATGGTGCTGTTCGTGTTCGGCGCGATCATCATCGTCGCGACCCTGATCGACCGTTCGCCGCTGTTGCTGCTGTCGGGTCTGGGCGCCATGTCGGCAGTGATTCTGTTGGTCTACAAGGACACCCTGCTGTCGTTCGTCGCCAGCGTGCAACTGACCAGCAACGACATGCTGCGGGTCGGCGACTGGATCGAAATGCCGCAAGTGGGCGCCGATGGCGACGTGGTGGATATCACCCTGCATACGGTCAAGGTGCAGAACTTCGACAAGACCATCGTCTCGATCCCGACCTGGCGCTTGATGTCCGAATCGTTCAAGAACTGGCGCGGCATGCAGCAGTCAGGCGGCCGACGGATCAAGCGCAGCCTGTTCATCGACGCCAGTGGCGTGCGCTTCATCCATGACGATGAAGAACAGAAGCTGACCCAGGTGCGCTTGCTCACCGATTACATCAGCCGCAAACAGGCCGAGCTCAAGAGCTGGAACGAGGCCCAGGGCAACGTCGCGGCGATGTCGGCCAACCGCCGGCGGATGACCAACATTGGAACCTTTCGCGCTTATGCGTTGGCGTATTTGAAGAGTCATCCGGAAATTCAACCGAACATGACCTGCATGGTCCGCCAGATGCAAACCACTGCTCAGGGCGTGCCACTGGAAATCTACTGCTTCACTCGCACCACGGCATGGGCCGATTACGAGCGGATCCAGGGCGATATCTTCGATTATCTGCTGGCAGTGCTGCCGGAGTTTGGTTTGAGTTTGTATCAGCAGCCGAGCGGCGGGGATCTCAGGGCCGGATTACTCCCGGCAGTACTCGGCGCGAGCCACATCCCTGAGCCAGAAAAACGCTCGATGTAGCTGCACATATCCCCCTGTGGGAGCGAGCCTGCTCGCGATGCAGACACCGCGGTCTATCGGGTAAACCGCGTTATCGCTCATCGCGAGCAAGCTTTGCTCCTACGAGGGGCGAAGCAAACCTAGCGCTTCTGACTATCCATTTTGTAACCCGCACCAGGAACTCCCTCGTGCAGCGCCGATTGGATTCTCTCGTACAAACCATTGGCCTCGGCAGTGGTTATCGAACGTGAACTATCACGCAGAACTACTCGTAAAAGCACATTCTCCTGCCCGGGTAAAATCCCCAGACGCTCAATCGCTTGAAGAGGCAACTCCGCCAGAGGCCAGCGCCCTTTGATCTGCATTTCCTCGATCCAGCCTGAACACTCTCCGGCTGCCTGCAACATCTTTTCGGTCAATACTTCTTCGCTTTGGCCTGGCGTTACCGCTAAGGAAATATCTCGGGTAATTGAGGGTAAGCGTGATACTGCTTTCCACGGTTTCAAGTCATTCATCTGCGCTTGTACGCGTGCATTGGGGTCACGAAGCAGACGAATATCCGGAATACCTTTGCGCAACATGGTCAAGCGATCCAATCCCATGCCCAAGGCCAGTCCACCATGCTTCGTTGGATCAATCTGTAACCGCTTCAATAACGAAGCAGCAATACAACCGCACTCCAATACCTCAACGGGCAGGTCATTATTTAGCAGATTTACTTCGATTCCACCTTCGGTGTAGTGATGTGGGCTGTCGCGATGGATCCAGGGCTTGTCAGGAACTGCCAACTGGAGGATATCGCCCACCAAACGCAATAAATGCTCACGCGTCGAAAGCTCCGGATCGCCCAGCACCCAGATATCCATTTGATGGGGTTCAGCACAATGCCATCGATCACGACTGTCACGGCGAAAGGTAATTCCGGGCGCAGCCAACAGGATCATTTCGTCCGGCTGCCGCCTCTGCGCCGCACGCTGGAGCGCAGCCGGGATTTGACTGGTGGTCTGCGTACGTAATAAGGAATGGTCGTCGACCCAGCGAGTGTGTTCGCTACCGAGCGTGATTTCAGCAGGGTCATAACCCAACAAACCATAATTCTCCTCCGCAGAAACAATACGCGGACCGGTCTGTACCTCGGCGCTGGGCCAACCTTTTTTAGCAAGCCCTTCGACAACTTCAATGAGCAATATCCGTATGGCATGTTCGGGGACACTTGACTCGGTAAGATCAGCCAACGCCAATGCCGACTGAACAGAATCATCCGTGAGGTATTTCTTCGAAGGGTACATCGCCAGCTCTCTATATAATTGATGTAGGACGCCCCCATTCAAGCGAGCAATACATAACAGGCAAAAACCAACCTACCTGTTTAGTACGTCCACCCACAACCAATCAGACTCAACTTCTCCAAAAATCAGAACAAGCCTACAGAGACAACCTACACAAATAACTTTAGGCGCCCAGAAAGCCCACCCAAAATACCAAATCACTCTATCAATAACCTTAAAATCAATTGAACCCTAGAAAAAACCATGACCTAATGCAGGCACTTCTTGAGCACCTCAAGGAGGCTAAATAATGAAAAATAAATAAAGGATGAACTCTTATGGATAAGCAGAACAGCTATTATGAAAAACTCAACCGGATCACCTCAGACCCTGACAATTTTGGCTGGGCTCCATTGGCATGGGCTCACACTGAAGACTAAGTAACGTCAATGGGCGCCAAGAAATCTCCTGGCGCCCATTGCCCCAAGTGAGAACCAAGCCATGTCCACGTCAAACATGATCCATACGCTATTTGATCAAGATGAAGTAGCAGTAATCGCTGACTCCCCAGTTTTTCTGAATGAGTGCTCAATGCTAGAGCTCAAGACATTGAGCCTGAAAAACATAACAACACTACCCAAAAACAGCATTATTTTTTCTTTCAGCAATAACGCTGCCAAACGTGCCTTCGAGCTCGCCAAAAACACCAAAATCAAAAAAAGTATTTTCTGCGCAGCTCAAGTATTTGACCCATCTGTTACAAGTGCGATTTACAGCTTAAAACTACTATTAAGCAGTGACTTCAGGAAAGCACTAACGACACAGCGAGCAACATTGAACATGCTGAACAGCTACAGGAGCTTTCAGCTTTCAGGTAATGACGCCGATGCTGTAGTCACCATTAACAAGCACGCCTCACCTTATGCACTGATTGAAGAAGACATCACCCACAACTTCATTCAATCCGTGGCCGAATTTTTCGAAGTTCATTACGCCCACATGAAACCACAAGAACCCTGCCCATTTACATTTCACGGAAGCTTGAAAGTATCAGGAATATTGACTGTCTTGAGGAGGACCAATCCAGCGCTATCAGAAGACCTGAAAGCATCACTTCAAATACTGACACAACGTATTGCAGACGAAGAGGCGCTTCTCACGGTAGAGAACAACACAATAACTTCCTTTAAAACGAAGAATGCTGAACACATAAATCTTCTTGAGCTCGCAGCGGGTCCTCGCGGCCTAAAACTGACTGAGTTCGCTATCGGGGTGAATGAGTCAATCGCGTCCACTATCAATTACCAGGTCAATTCCCAGATGAATGAGGGCATCAGTGGTGTCCATTTGGCGATAGGAGATGGCTCTTCGGGCTACCACATCGATTTTTTAAGTCCGGGTGTCAACGTAACCCCAATAGAACAGCAGCTCCCTTAGGAGCCACTCTCCACCTACGCTGGCGTTGCGACTTGCCGAACACCCAACCGACTGATCCACACCGCTGCCAGAATCACCGAGCCACCCAGGAACAGCCGCCCCAGCGCTTCATGCTGATTCCAGATCAGCAAGTTGATCAGCAGCCCCACCGGCACATGCAAATTGTTCATCACCGCCAATGTCCCGCCGCTGACCAGGCAGGCGCCCTTGTTCCACCAGTACAGGCCCAACGCGGTGGACACCAGTCCGAGGAACACCAGCACGCCCCATTGCAGCGGCGCTTCCGGCAGGAAGTTCTGTTTGCCGAACAGCAGAAACGCCGGCAGGGCCACGGCCAGCGCGCCGAGGTAAAAGTAACCAAAGCGCCGATAATGCGGCAGGTCGCTCGGATGGCGTGCCACCAGATGTTTGTACAGCACCTGGCCTGCGGCGTAGGTGAAGTTGGCCAGTTGCAGCAGCAAAAATCCCATGAAGAAGTCCGGATTGATCCGGTCATAACGGATCACTGCCGCACCGAGCACCGCAACCAATGCCGCCACCAGCGCCCAGGGATTGAAGCGGCGGTTCAGCGCATCTTCGATCAAGGTCACGTGCAATGGCGTGAGGATGGTGAACAGCAAGACTTCCGGCACCGTCAGCACCCGGAAGCTCAGGTACAGGCAGACGTAGGTCACGCCGAACTGCAACGCGCCGATCAACAGCATCCCGCGCATGAATGCCGGTTCCACCTGACGCCAGCGGGTCAACGGAATGAACACCAGCCCGGCCAGCAACACCCGCACCAGCACCGCGAAATAGCTGTCGACATGACCGACCAGGTATTCGCCGATCAGACTGAAGGAAAACGCCTGGATCAGCGTGACAAAAAGTAGATAGCCCATGCTCGCCTCGTTTCGAATGGCGGCGACGATAGCGGGTTTTGCTATTCACTGCGAATCATCAGRCAACACACAAATCCCCTGTGGGAGCGAGCCTGCTCGCGATAGCGGTGTGTCAATCCTCCACAAAACCGCAGGCAAAAAAAAGCCCGATCTCGCTAAAGCGTTCAATCGGGCTAGAGCACTCATGAGCAACAAGTGCAAAGGGAGGTTCGATGCGCGAACCGGCTTGAAGGAGGTGCGGGAGCTACTTAACCATCAGGTGATTATCTGGCGATTAACGGTTCAGGCAACCTGGGCAAGCTTGGCGTTGGCCTGGTTCAGACCCTTTTCGTGGAAGTCACCGCCCAGGTTCATGCCTTCGGCGTGAATGAAGGTGACGTCGTGGATGCCGATGAACGCCATGACCTGACGCAGGTACGGTTCCTGGTGATCGGAGGTGCTACCGGCGTAGATGCCACCGCGAGCGGTCAACACATAAGCACGCTTGCCGCTGAGCAGACCTTGCGGGCCGGTTTCGGTGTACTTGAAGGTCACACCGGCACGCAGCACGTGGTCGAGCCAGGCTTTGAGGGTGCTGGGAATCGCGAAGTTGTACATCGGTGCGGCCATGACCAGGACGTCGGCAGCCAGCAGTTCGTCGGTCAACTGGTTGGAGCGCTCCAGCGACGACTGTTCGGTTTCGTTGCGCTGCTCGGCAGGTTTCATCCAGCCGCCCAACAGATTGGCATCCAGGTGTGGAACCGGATGGGTCGCCAGGTCACGAACAGTGATCTGGTCGGCCGGGTGTGCGGCTTTCCATTGGCTGATGAAGGTTTGAGTCAGCTGACGCGATACCGAGTCTTGCTGGCGGGCACTGCTTTCGATGATCAGAACGCGGGACATGGGATGTAGCCTCCATCGGTGAATGCTGTAAGTCGATGGAGTGGAGATTAAACAGTGTTGTATCGATGAAAAAGCACAAATAACTGCTATAAACCATCAACAAATTCGTTTATAAGCGGAGCGTATCTGCCCCGCCTGTGCAACCGCCCTTATTTGGGTTTGCAGGTCAGGGTGATGTACAGCTTGATGATTTCACGGTTGAACCTGGCCGAGAGGTCGGCGCTTTTGCCTGGCTCCAGGCTCACGCGGCGAGTGCGCGGTAATTCCGGGCCATTGCGGAATGCCACCGTGCATTCGGCGGCTTTACCGCTGGAGTTGTTCAGCGTAATGGCGCCAATGTCGTGTGCGGTGTCATGGGTGGTGTAGTCGATTTTCAGGCCGTTGAGTTGTTTTTGTACATCAATGGGGTAGGCAAACGCGGTCAGCGGCAACATCGCCAGCACCACACAACAGATTTTTTTCATTTGGCAGCCTCCAATGGAAGCTGCCAGCTTAGGACAAGAGGAGCTCATCATGAAAGCGCCCCGCGTGACCCTTGATCAATGGCGAACACTACAGGCCGTGGTCGACCACGGTGGTTTCGCCCAGGCCGCCGAAGCGCTGCACCGTTCGCAGTCGTCCGTCAGCTATACCGTCGCGCGCATGCAGGACCAGCTCGGTGTGCCGCTGTTGCGCATCGACGGCCGTAAGGCGGTGCTGACCGAAGCCGGCGGCGTGCTGCTACGCCGCTCGCGGCAACTGGTCAAACAGGCCAGTCAGCTTGAAGATCTGGCGCACCACATGGAGCAAGGCTGGGAGGCGGAAGTGCGGCTGGTGGTCGACGCCGCTTACCCGAACGCGCGACTGGTTCGCGCCTTGAGCGCGTTCATGCCGCAAAGTCGCGGCTGCCGGGTACGTCTACGTGAAGAGGTACTGTCCGGGGTCGAGGAAGTGCTGCTCGAAGGCGTGGCGGACCTGGCCATCAGTGGCTTCAACATTCCCGGTTACCTGGGCGCGGAGCTGAGTGATGTCGAGTTCGTTGCCGTCGCCCACCCCGAACATGCCTTGCATCGCCTCAATCGTGAACTGAGCTTCCACGACCTCGAAAGCCAGTTGCAGGTGGTGATCCGCGACTCCGGTCGCCAGCAACCGCGTGATGTCGGCTGGCTGGGTGCCGAACAGCGCTGGACCGTCGGCAGCCTGGCCACCGCGGCCACGTTCGTCAGCAGCGGCCTGGGTTTTGCCTGGCTGCCACGGCACATGATCGAACGAGAACTCAAGGAAGGCCTGCTCAAGGTGCTACCGTTGGATCAGGGTGGCAGTCGCCATCCGACCTTCTTTCTGTATTCAAACAAGGACAAACCCCTGKGGCCGGCCACGCAGATTCTCGTCGAGTTGCTGCGCACCTTCGACACCGCGCCGCTGGATGCGCCGTTCGCGGCCCCGGAACAAGCCTGACAAGGAGTTGCACCATGGCCTATTTCGAACATGAAGGTTGCACCCTGCACTACGAGGAATATGGCCACGGCACACCCCTGCTGCTGGTTCACGGGCTGGGCTCGAGTACGCTGGACTGGGAAAAACAGATCCCGGAGCTCTCGACCCGTTACCGGGTGATCGTCCCGGATGTACGCGGCCACGGTCGGTCCGACAAACCCCGCGAGCGCTATAGCATTGCCGGTTTCAGCGCCGACCTGGTCGCGCTGATCGAACACCTGAAGCTCGGCCCGGCGCATCTGGTCGGGTTGTCCATGGGCGGGATGATCGGTTTTCAGCTGGCGGTGGATCAGCCGCAGATGCTCAAGAGCCTGAGCATCGTCAACAGCCAGCCCCAGGTCAGAATGAAAAAACTCAGCGACTACTGGTGGCTGCTCAAACGCTGGAGCATGGCTCATCTGTTGAACATGGAAACCATCGGCAAGGCCTTGGGACGCATGTTGTTTCCCAAACCCGAACAAGCCGATCTGCGGCGTAAGATCGCCGAGCGCTGGGCAAAAAACGACAAACGTGCTTATCTCGCCAGCTTCAAGGCCATTGTTGGCTGGGGTGTGCAGGAACGACTTTCAAGAATCACCTGTCCAACCCTCATCATCAGCGCCGACCATGACTACACCCCGGTTTCGGTGAAAGAAGACTATGTAAAACTGCTGCCCGATGCGCGGCTGGTAGTGATCGAAGATTCACGCCACGCAACGCCATTGGACCAGCCAGACCGTTTCAACCAAACCCTGCTTGAATTTCTAACCGCAGTCGACACCACTACCCAGGATCACTGACCCATGCTGAAAAAAATCGCCCTAGTCACAGGCGCAGTATTGTTCGCCACCAACCTGATGGCCGCCCCAGCACCGCACGTGCTGCTGGAAACGACCAACGGCCAGATCGAAATCGAACTGGACCCGGTCAAGGCGCCGATCAGTACCAAGAACTTTCTCGCTTACGTCGACAAAGGTTTCTACAACAACACCATTTTCCACCGCGTGATCCCGGGTTTCATGGCTCAGGGCGGCGGCTTCACGACGTCGATGCAACAGAAGCCTACCGAAGCACCGATCAAGAACGAAGCCAGCAACGGCCTGCATAACGTGCGTGGCACCCTGTCGATGGCGCGCACCTCCGATCCGGATTCGGCCACCAGCCAGTTCTTCATCAACGTCAAGGACAACGACTTCCTCGACCCGGGCCGCGATGCCGGTTACGCGGTGTTCGCCAAAGTCGTGAAAGGCATGGACGTTGTCGACATCATCGTCAACTCGCCAACCACCACCAAGCAAGGCATGCAGAATGTGCCCATCGACCCGGTGCTGATCAAGTCGGCCAAGCGCATCGACTAAACTGCATTAGGCGTCCTGAGCGGTAGCGGTGTGTTCACCGCGCCGCTCGCATCGAAAAAAGGAGAGCCCGTACGCGGGCGTTTATCTGATGCTCTATCGTCGTTTCGAAAAACTGATCGATATTTTCCGTGACGCCCCGACGGCGGCTCCGCCGAGCCGGGTTCTCCCCTTCTATACCTATTATTTACGTCAGGTCTGGCCGAGTTTTGCCGCGCTGTTGGTCGTCGGTTTGATCGGCGCGCTGATCGAAGTGGCGCTGTTCAGTTACCTGAGTCGAATCATCGATTTGGCCCAAGGCACGCCAAACACGGACTTCTTCAAAATCCATGGCGTCGAGCTGGCCTGGATGGCGGTGGTCGCACTTTTTCTGCGACCGATATTCGTCGGCCTGCATGACCTGCTGGTGCATCAAACCCTGAGCCCCGGCATGACCAGCATGATTCGCTGGCAAAACCACAGCTACGTGCTCAAACAGAGCCTGAATTTTTTCCAGAACGATTTCGCCGGCCGCATCGCCCAACGGATCATGCAGACCGGTAACTCCCTGCGCGACTCGGCGGTGCAAGCTGTCGACGCGTTATGGCATGTGCTGATCTATGCGATCAGCTCGCTGGTGCTGTTCGCCGAAGCCGACTGGCGCCTGATGATCCCGCTGCTGACCTGGATCGCCTGCTACATCGGCGCACTGTGCTACTTCGTGCCGCGGGTCAAGGAACGCTCGGTGGTGTCCTCCGATGCGCGCTCCAAACTCATGGGCCGGATCGTCGACGGCTACACCAACATCACCACGCTGAAGCTCTTCGCCCACACCAACTTCGAACAGCAATACGCCCGCGAAGCCATCGCAGAACAAACCGAAAAATCCCAACTGGCCGGCCGCGTCGTCACCAGCATGGACGTGGTCATCACTAGCATGAACGGCCTGCTGATCGTCGGCACCACGAGCCTTGCGCTGTGGCTGTGGACCCAGTCGCTGATTTCGGTCGGTGCCATTGCCCTGGCCACCGGCCTGGTGATCCGCATCGTCAACATGTCGGGCTGGATCATGTGGGTGGTCAACGGCATCTTCGAAAACATCGGGATGGTCCAGGACGGCCTGCAAACCATCGCCCAACCGATCAGCGTCACCGACCGCGTACCGGCACCACGCCTGGAAGTGGCCCGTGGCGAAGTGCGTTTCGAACACGTGACGTTTCACTATGGCAAGAAAAGCGGAATCATCGACGACCTCAACCTGACCATCAAACCCGGTGAAAAAATCGGTTTGATCGGCCCTTCAGGCGCCGGCAAATCGACCCTGGTCAATCTGCTGCTGCGCCTCTACGACCTGCAGAGCGGGCAGATCCTGGTCGATGGGCAGAACATCGCCAGCGTGGCCCAGGAAAGCCTGCGCGAGCGGATCGGCATGATCACTCAGGACACCTCGCTGCTGCACCGTTCGATCCGTGACAATCTGCTTTACGGCAAACCCGACGCCACCGACGAAGAACTCTGGGAAGCAGTCCGCAAGGCCCGCGCCGACGAGTTCATCCCGTTGCTATCGGATGCTGAAGGCCGCACCGGTTTCGATGCTCATGTCGGTGAACGTGGGGTGAAACTCTCTGGCGGCCAGCGCCAACGGATCGCCATCGCCCGGGTGCTGCTCAAGGACGCGCCGATCCTGATCATGGACGAAGCGACCTCGGCGCTGGACTCGGAAGTCGAAGCGGCGATTCAGGAAAGCCTGGAAACCCTGATGCAGGGCAAGACCGTGATTGCCATCGCTCACCGACTCTCGACCATCGCGCGGATGGATCGCCTGGTGGTGCTGGAAAAAGGCCATATCGCCGAAACCGGCAGCCATGCCGAACTGCTGGCTCATGGCGGGTTGTATGCGCGGCTGTGGCAGCACCAGACCGGTGGGTTTGTCGGCATCGATTGAGACAAGAGCGCTGTAGCAGCTGCCGAGCCCGCGAGGCTGCGTCCGGCTGCGGAGCAGTCGTAATTGCTGTTTACGCGATCTAACCGAGTGACCATTTGATTTTACGGCTGCTTCGCAGCCGGACGCAGCCTCGCGGGCTCGGCAGCTGCTACGGAAGATAGCCACCAGCGCCAATGAAAGTCAGCCCTGGCGGTAGGGCAAGGCGCTCTTCGCTTCTTCTGCATAGCCCATGACACCCAAACGTTCGCGCTCAAGAAAATCCTTCACCGCCGACTTCAATCCCGGGTGACGCAAGTAGTGCCAGGAATGGGTGATCACCGGTTCAAAACCACGAATCAATTTGTGCTCGCCCTGGGCACCGGCATCGAAACGCTGGAAACCGTTGGCGATCGCATAGTCCATGCCTTGATAGAAACAGGTCTCGAAGTGCAGGCGGTCGAACTCCGCCAGGCAGCCCCAATAACGTCCATAAAAGCTATCGCCACCGACCAGGCTAAAGGCCATGGCCACCGGCCGTGATCCTTGTTTGGCCAGGACTACCCGAATGGCTTCGGGCATGCGTTCAGCCAACAGGCTGAAAAACTCCCGCGTCAGGTACGGCGACTGCCGACGCACCGCATAAGTATTGGCGTAACAGGCATAGACAAAATCCCACTGTGCCTGGTCGAGTTGATGCCCCTCAAGCCATTCAAACTCGATGCCCTGCCCCGCCACTTGTTCACGCTCCTTGCGCATCTGCTTGCGCTTGCGTGAGCTCAATGCATCAAGGAAGTCCTGAAAATCCCGATAACCGCGATTCTGCCAGTGGTACTGGCAACCGATGCGTTGCAACCAGCCCGGTTGCTCGGCCAATGCTGCGTCGGTAAAGGCGTCGGTAAAGTTGATATGGGCGCTGGAGAGCCCTTCAATTTCCAGATAACCCGGGATGCTGTTCAGCAGTTCGAAACCATCCTGCACATTCGCCGCCAGCAACCGTGGCCCGCTGACCGGGCTGAACGGCACAGCCGTCAACAGTTTGGGGTAGTAATCGATCCCGGCGCGCTCGCAGGCATCGGCCCAGGCATGGTCGAACACGTATTCGCCGTAGGAATGCCATTTGCGGTAACTCGGCATTGCCGCGAGCAGCCGACCGTCTTCGATGTGCAGCAGATGCTCCGGCTGCCAGCCGGACTGCGGCCCCAGGCTGCCACTGTCTTCCAGCGCCCCGAGAAAAGCGTGACGCAGAAACGGCTGAGTCTCGGGCACCAGCGCGTCCCACTCTTGAGGCGCGATGGCGGACAGACTGTCCAAAACGTGTAACGGCATCCTGTTCCCCTGCGGTTGTTGCCTACAGACCCGCCGAGTATCGCCCATCCACGGCCCTTGCCGAAATAAAAACCCCGCCGAAGCGGGGTCAAAACGAAGTCTGAGGGAGGTGTGACCTGAAATTACTGTTTACCCTTTTGCTGTTCGGCGGCCAACCGCGCGGCGAGCTCGTCGACACCGGGAAGCGGTTTTTCGGGCATGGCGCGCAAGGTCGCCTGCATCAGGCGCATCTGTCGGATGAACCGTCGGCAATTGGGGCAAAACATCAAATGATGGCGCACCATCAGCCGCTCACGAAAGCTCAACTGGCCATCGAGATAATCGCTGGACCGCGCTACTTGTTCCTTACAGGTCAACATTCGCCGGTTTCCTCAAAATGCTCCACGGTTGCAAACACCTTCAACCGTGCGCGGTGCAGCAGCACACGAACATTGGAGAGCGAGATCTCCAGAAGATTACAAATTTCCTCCAGCTCCAGGCCCTGGCGCTCACGCAACAGCAGCACGCTGCTTTGCAGTTCCGACAGGCTGAGCAAGGTATGCTCCAGGCATTCACGCAGTTCGTTTTCGGTGAGCAGCGCTTCCGGGGTGTCCTGATGCCAGCTGAACGGCGCCACCAGCCAGTGGCCATCAGCGGCGGAGAAACGATCATCATCGATGGTGCCGTGGGGTGACGGCAGGTCATCGAGCAAGACTTCCCGGCGGTTTTGTTTGTATCGACCTTTTGCCGCGTTGGCGGTGATGGTCAACAGCCAGGTCTTGAGGCTGGAACGCCCCTCGAACCCGTTCAGGTTGCGCACCACCGACAGCCAGGCATCCTGCACCACTTCGTCGGCATGCCGGTTACCGACGATGGCATAAGCCACCGCCCGCATGGCGCTCTGGTAGGTGCCGACMAACTCCTTGAAAGCCTGCTGCTCGCCCGCCAACAGGCGGGCGAGCAGTTGCGTGTCGTCAGTCATCAATACTGATTTCCTGTGGCGAGGGGGTGCATGACTCAGGCTTGTCACTGCCCTTCACAACTCAACGCTTGCGCAGAATCACGCTGCCAATCGAATAACCGGCACCAAACGAGCTGAGTACTGCCAGCGAACCAGCTGGCAAATCGTCCTGGTTCTTGTGAAAGGCAATCACCGAACCGGCGGAGCTGGTGTTGGCATACGTGTCGAGAATCACCGGGGCTTCTTCTTCGGTGGCTTCGCGGCCCAGCAGCTTCTTGACGATCAGGTGGTTCATGCTGAGGTTGGCCTGGTGCAGCCAGAAACGCTTCACGTCACTGATGTTCAGCTTGTTTTCGTCCAGGTGGGTAGCGATCAGTTCCGCGACCATCGGGCAGACATCACGGAACACCTTGCGGCCTTCCTGGACGAACAATTTGTCACGGGCACCGATGCCCTCTTCCGCCGCGCGGTTGAGGAAGCCGAAGTTGTTGCGAATGTTGTTGGAGAACTTGGTCAGCAGTTTGGTGCTGACGATGTCGAACTGATACTTGGACGTGGCCAGGTCGGCACGTTCGATGATTACCGCAGTGGCGGCGTCACCGAAGATGAAGTGGCTGTCGCGGTCGCGGAAGTTCAGGTGACCGGTGCAGACTTCCGGGTTGACCATCAGGATCGCCCGGGCCTGGCCCAGCTGTACGCTGTTGGCGGCAGCCTGAATGCCGAATGTCGCCGAGGAACAGGCCACGTTCATGTCAAAACCGAAACCTTCGATACCCAGCGCTTCCTGGACTTCGATTGCAATGGCCGGATAGGCACGTTGCAGGTTGGAGCAGGCAACGATCACCCCGTCGATGTCCGCCGCCGTCTTGCCGGCGCGTTGCAGGGCCTGCTCGGCAGCGCCAATGGCCATCTGGCAAAGCACCGACCATTCGTCATTGGAACGCTCGGGCAAACGAGGTGCCATGCGCTTTGGATCGAGAATGCCCTCCTTGTCCATGACAAAGCGGCTTTTGATCCCCGAGGCTTTTTCGATAAAGGCGGCGCTGGATTCGGTCAACGCTTCCACTTCACCGCGCTCGATGGCGTCAGCGTTGTCAGCATTGAACTGAGCGACGTAAGTATTGAAAGACTGCACCAGCTCTTCGTTGGAGATGCTGTTGGCCGGTGTGTACAGGCCGGTGCCGCTGATGACGACATTATGCATGGTCGTTTCTCTAATCTGTTCAGGCAGAAAGTATTGGCACCGACGTACCAACACATAAAGGGTTTATCCCGTCGAAGGGCATCAACCTGGCATCTCTTGATTCCGATCCGCCCGGCTGCGAAGGCTAAAATCTGCGGGGGCGGTGTTTATAACGGCGAAGTTTGCCATAAACATTGGCGTTTGGCCCCTGCCGCACGAACAATGGCAGACCTGTGGGAGCGAGCCTGCTCGCGAAAGCGGTGTGTCAGTCAACATTGATACTGAGTTTTCTGGCCCCTTCGCGAGCAGGCTCGCTCCCACAGGGTTTACGGTTCGACTTGGGTCCATTGCTTGCTCAAACGCTTGTCGGAGATCGGCACCTTGGTCCCCAATTGCTGGGCGAACAGCGAAACCCGGTATTCCTCCAGCCACCAGCGATAGAGCTCAAGTTGCGGATCGCGCTTGCCTTCCTGCGCGTGTTTGTTGGCGCGGGTCTGGTATTGAGCCCAGAGACCGGACAACTCGCCGCTCCAGACCCGGTCCTTCTGCACCTGAGCGCCGAGTTTCTCGAAACGCTGCTCGACGGCTTTCAAGTAACGCGGCAGCTCCTTGAGCCACTGCATCGGGGTTTCACGGACAAAGCCCGGATACACCAGGTGACTGAGCTGCTGCTTGATGTCGTTCAGGGCCACCGCTTGCGCCAGGTCGATCTTGCCTTTGAAGCGCTTCTGCAAAGCGTGCCAGAGCTTGAGCGTTTCCAGCGTCAGTTTCGCCAGACGCTCGGCATGCTCGGTCCATGCACCGCGCTTGCGCTCGGCCAGCGAAGCCAAACCCGCGCCGTCACGCGGCAAGCTCGCTTCGCCGTCGAGAATGCAGCTGTCGAGGCTCGCCAGCAGGATGTCTTCCACCAGACTGTCGATACGCCCCAGCTCGCGGTACATCAGGCCCAGCTCGGTGAGCCCCGGCAGCTTCCCGCGCAAGAACTTCGCCGGCTCGGCCAGTTGCTGCATGAGCAACCGCTGCAACGCCCGACGATGCTGGAACTCGGCCTCGGCCGGGGTCGAAAAACGCCCTTCCTTAACGGTGCCCGCCTCTTCCACCAGCGCCGGGTAGACCGTCATCGACAGCCCGGCGATCTTCTGTTGGGTTTTCTCGGCCACCGCGGCGAAGACCTTGGCCTCCACCGGCTGTTGGCTTTTCGCCGTCTGTGGTACCGCCAAAGCCGCCTGGCTGGCCTCGGCGAAACGTGCGGTCAGCTCGGCCAGATCACGGCCTTCACCGAGAAACTTGCCCTGGCCATCGACGATTTCCAGGTTCATCCGCAGATGACTTTCAACCTGCTGCGCCGCTTCGGCCCAGGCCTCATCACTGACCCGCGCACCGGTCATGCGCAACAGTTCGCGACCCAATGCCTGCGGCAGGGAACCGTCGGCGAAGGTGATGCGCTGCAACGCCGCTTTGACAAAGTCCGGCACCGGCACGAAGTTCTTGCGCAAGGCCTTGGGCAGGTTACGCACCAGGGCGATGCTCTTGGCTTCGATCACCCCTGGCACCAGCCATTCCAGGCGCTCCGGCGGCAGCATCGGCAACAGCGGTGCCGGTACGCGCAAGGTCACGCCGTCGCGGGGATGGTTGGGCTCGAAGTGGTAACTCAACGGCAAGGTCAAATCGCCCAGGCGCAAGGTGTCCGGGTAATGCGCGGCGGTGACTTCGCTGGCTTCGCGAGCCAGCACGTCTTCTTCGCGCATGATCAGCAATTGCGGGTCTTTCTGGCTGTTGATCCGATACCAGCTGTCGAAGGTCGCGGTCTGATGGATCTCTGCCGGCAAGCGCGCGTCGTAGAAGGCAAACAGGGTTTCCTCGTCTGCCAGAATGTCGCGACGACGGGCCTTGGCCTCCAGTTCGTCGAGCTGTTCCAACAATTGCTCATTGGCAGACAGACACTTGGCTTTCGACTGAATCTCTCCGCGTACCAGCGCTTCGCGGATAAACAGTTCACGCGAGGTGACAGGATCGATCGGCCCGTAATGCACCGGCCGGCGACCGACCACGATCAACCCGAACAGGGTGATTTGCTCGTAGGCCACGACCTGTCCGCGCTTCTTTTCCCAATGCGGTTCGAAGTGGTTCTTCTTGATCAGGTGCCCGGCCAGCGGCTCGATCCAGTCCGGCTCGATCTTCGCCACCATGCGCGCATAAAGCTTGGTGGTTTCCACCAGTTCGGCAGTCATCAGCCATTGCGGGCGCTTCTTGCCCAGCCCCGACGACGGGTGAATCCAGAAGCGCCGCTGACGCGCCCCCAGGTAATCGCCGTCCTCGGTTTTCTGGCCGATCTGGCTGAGCAACCCGGACAGCACCGCTTTGTGCAGTTTCGGGTAGTCAGCCGGCTCTTTGTTCAGGCTCAACTGCATGTCGCGGCAGATCAGGCTCAACTGACGATGGGAGTCGCGCCACTCGCGCAGGCGCAGGTAATTCAGGAAATTCTTGCGGCACCAATTGCGCAGCGGGCTGGCGGTCAGGGCCTGGCGTTGCTCTTCAAAGCCACGCCACAGATTGACCAGCCCGGCGAAATCCGAGTCCACGTCTTTCCATTGTGCGTGGGCCTGATCGGCGGCCTGCTGACGTTCCGGTGGACGCTCGCGCGGGTCCTGGATCGACATCGCACTGGCAACGATCAGCACTTCCTGCAAGCTGCCGAGTTTCGCCGCTTCGAGCAACATCCGGCCCATGCGCGGGTCCACCGGCAGCCGCGCCAGTTGCCGCCCCAGTGGGGTCAGCTGGCTGTTGCGGTCGACTGCCGAGAGTTCTTGCAGCAGGTTGAAACCGTCGCTGATGGCCTTGCCATCCGGCGGCTCGATAAACGGGAAATCGGTGATTTCCCCGAGGCGCAGATGGAGCATCTGCAGAATCACCGCCGCGAGGTTGGTGCGGAGAATTTCCGGGTCGGTAAATTCCGGCCGACCGATGAAATCTTCTTCGCTGTACAGACGGATGCAAATGCCCGGCTCGACCCGTCCGCAACGGCCTTTACGCTGGTTGGCGCTGGCCTGGGAAATCGCCTCGATCGGCAAGCGCTGGACCTTGGCCCGGTAGCTGTAACGGCTGATGCGCGCGGTACCGCTGTCGATCACGTAACGAATGCCCGGCACGGTCAGCGAGGTTTCCGCGACGTTGGTCGCCAGCACCACGCGACGGCCCGGGTGGGACTGGAAAATCCGCTGCTGCTCGGCCGGCGACAGCCGTGCGTACAACGGCAGGATTTCGGTGTGTTTGAGCTGGGCCTTGCGCAGCATGTCCGCGGCGTCACGAATCTCGCGCTCGCCGGGCAGGAACACCAGCACGTCGCCGGGACTGCGGCGTTCGCTGCGTTCGTATGCGGCAATTTCGTCGAGGGTGGCGAGGATCGCCTGATCCACGGTCAGGTCGTCTTCGACCCGGTTGCCCTCTTCGTCCTGTTCCAGCGTCAGCGGCCGATACCAGGTGTCCACCGGGAAAGTACGGCCCGAGACTTCAACAATCGGCGCATCGTCGAAATGCTTGGAGAAGCGCTCGAGATCGATGGTCGCCGAGGTGATGATGACTTTCAGGTCCGGGCGACGCGGCAGCAGGGTTTTCAGGTAACCGAGCAGGAAGTCGATGTTCAGGCTGCGTTCGTGGGCTTCGTCGACGATGATCGTGTCGTAGCGTTCGAGGTAGCGGTCGTTCTGGGTTTCCGCCAGCAGGATGCCGTCGGTCATCAGTTTGATCAGGGTATTGGCATCACTCTGATCCTCGAACCGCACCTGATAGCCGACCAAGGCACCGAGCGGCGTCGCCAGCTCTTCGGCGACCCGGCTCGCGACGCTGCGCGCAGCAATTCGACGCGGCTGGGTGTGACCGATCAGACCGTGCTGGCCGCGACCGATTTCCAGGCAGATCTTCGGCAGTTGGGTGGTTTTACCCGAGCCGGTTTCGCCGGCGATGATCAGCACCTGATGCTTGAGCAGCGCCTCCTTGATTTCGTCGCGCTTGGCGGCGATCGGCAGGCTGTCGTCGTAACGAATCAGCGGCAGGCTGGCACGTCGCGCCACCACCTGGTCGCAAGACGCTTGCATGCGCGTCACCCACAAGGCCAGCTTGGCGTCGTCGGGTTTCTTGCGCAGCTCGAGCAACTGCCGCCGCAGCCGGTGGCGGTCGGCAAGCATGGCGTGATCGAGGTTTTTCAGCAGTTTGTCGATTGAAGGCGATTCGTCAGTCATCAGGTACGCAAAGGTCGTCTAGTGGCGCAGGGGGCGGATTGTCGCAGATTTAACGAGCAAACGAGATCCTTGTAGCAGCTGGCGAAGCCTGCGTTCGGCTGCGAAGCAGTCGTAAAACCTGCTTCCCGGGTATTCCTGATGGACCGCGAGCACCGGTTTTGCGAGGACTTCGTCCTCGGACGCAGGCTTCGCCAGCTGCTACAGGGTTGCGCGGAGCCGGTTATTCGTTATCGAGGCCTTTGCGCCGATACGGAAACACATCGATCACCTTGCCGGCGCGAATTGCCGCTTGCAGGCCTTTCCAGTAATCGGCGTTGTACAACTCGCCATGCAGTTGATCGAACAATCGGCGCTGCGCGGAATCGGCGAACAGGAACGGTGGGAACTCTTCGGGAAACACGTCCAGCGGCCCGATCGAATACCACGGCTCGGAGGCCATTTCGTCTTCCGGGGTGCGCGGTTGCGGGATGTGGCGGAAGTTGGCTTCGGTGAGAAAGCAGATCTCGTCGTAGTCATAAAACACCACGCGCCCGTGCCGGGTGACGCCGAAGTTCTTCAGCAGCATGTCACCGGGAAAAATGTTCGCCGCCGCCAGTTGCTTGATCGCCAGGCCGTAATCTTCCAGCGCTTCGCGCACCTGCGCGTCGTTGGCGTTTTCCAGGTAGAGGTTCAGCGGGGTCATGCGCCGCTCGGTCCAGCAGTGGCGAATCAACACCGTGTCGCCTTCCACTTCGACCGTCGACGCGGCGACTTCCAGCAGCTCGGCCAGGCACGCCGGGTCAAATTTGCTCAACGGAAAACGGAAGTCAGCGAACTCCTGGGTATCGGCCATGCGCCCGACCCGGTCGACGCTTTTCACCAAGCGATACTTCTCGATCACCGTGGCGCGGTCGACGTTTTTCGACGGCGAGAAACGGTCCTTGATGATTTTGAACACGGTGTTGAACCCCGGCAGGGTAAACACGCTCATGACCATGCCGCGCACGCCCGGGGCCATGATGAACTGGTCATCGGTGTTGGCCAGGTGGTTGATCAACGCCCGGTAGAACTCCGACTTGCCGTGTTTGTAGAAACCGATCGAGGTGTACAGCTCGGCGATGTGCTTGCCCGGCAGGATGCGTTTGAGAAAACCGATGAACTCCGCCGGCACCGGCACATCGACCATGAAGTACGAGCGGGTGAACGAGAAAATGATCGACACTTCGGCTTCATCGGTGATCAACGCGTCGATCTGAATCCCTCGGCCTTCGCGGTGCAGAAACGGAATCACCAGTGGCCATTGCTCGTCCGCGGTATAGATGCGCCCTACCAGGTAGGCGCCCTTGTTGCGGTAGAGCACCGAGGAAAACAGCTCGACGCTCAGTTCCGGGTCCTTGCAGACCCAATCGGGCAAACTCTCGCGCAGTTGCGCTTCGAGTCGGCGCAGATCGCGGTCGAGGTCAGCGTAGTCTTCGCTGAAGCGGTAATCGGCAAAAATGCTCGCGAGCATGCCGGACAACTGACCATGCGGCTTATAGATCCGGGTCTGCGCAGCCCGGGCCCGATGCAAGCTGGGTCGGGTGGTGTGGATGAACATGCAGCCATCGCTGATCAGGTCATGACTGAACAGCCCGCAGAAAATCGAGTTGTACCAGGTCTCGGACAATTCATCGTCGAAACGCAGGTCGATCAGGCTGATATAGGCGCTTTTGACCAGCGGCCAGCAGGTGACGTCCATCAGCACATCGTCCGCGAACGACTGATGCAAGCACCCCACCGTTTCACCGACCTTTTCTTCATAGAGGTTGATCCGCGCTGCCGACGCGATCTGCGTTTCCTGCCACTGCGCCTTTTCGAAGCGCGCCCGGGCACCGTCAGTGATCTGGCGGAAATGCTCGCGGTAATCGTCGAAGCCGTCGAGGATCATCTGGGCGATTTCGGCGGCGGGCCATGGCTGCGGCATGTGAAGACCTCTGCGGGATGGTTCTTGTCGTTGGGGCTGAGCTTAGAGGTCAATTGTTACGCAACGCAACCATTGCCTTGGCACCTTGAGGCAGCGACACTTGCGCCCTGATAAAGGAAGGAACGAGCTGTGAACCCCGTCGATATTCTGCGTATGTTGTCACTTGCTGCCATTTGGGGGGCGAGCTTTCTGTTCATGCGCATCATCGCCCCAGTGATTGGCACAATCCCCACTGCTTTTTTCCGCGTATCGATCGCCGCCACCGGGTTGCTGGTGATTCTGGCGCTGATGCGAATCAACTGGGATTTCCGTGGCAAGTTCAAAACCGTGCTGCTGCTCGGGGTGATCAACTCCGGTCTTCCAGCGACCCTGTACTCGGTGGCCGCTCAAGTGCTGCCGGCTGGCTACTCGGCGATTTTCAACGCCACCACCCCGCTGATGGGCGTGCTGATCGGCGGCCTGTTCTTCAGCGAAAGACTCACCCTGTCAAAAATTGCCGGCGTTGCCCTCGGGTTGTTTGGCGTCGCCGTCCTGACCCGCGCAGGTCCGGTGGCCTTCGATATGGAATTGCTGATGGGCGCACTCGCCTGCCTGCTGGCAACCACCTGCTACGGTTTCGCCGGGTTCCTGGCGCGACGCTGGCTCGACCATCAAGGCGGCCTCGACAGCCGTCTCTCGGCATTGGGCAGCATGCTCGGCGCAACGCTGTTCGTGTTGCCGTTGTTCGGCTACAGCGTCATCACTCAGCCGCCTGTTAGCTGGGGCGGCTGGAATGTCTGGTTGTCGCTGCTGGGCTTGGGCCTGGGTTGCACGGCGTTTGCCTACATCCTGTATTTCCGCCTGCTCAGTTCGATCGGCCCGGTCAAGTCGATGACCGTAACCTTCATGATCCCGCCGTTCGGCGTGTTGTGGGGCGCGTTGTTTCTCGATGAACCACTGTCGATGGCGCACCTGTATGGCGGGCTGTTGATTGCAGGGGCGTTATGGCTGGTGTTGAAGCCTGCGGCGGTGAAGGTGCCCGAACTGGTGGAGCAATAACCATTAGGCAGCGGCGCATCGACACTCTCAATATACCACCCGGGCTGCCTTGCTCCGACATAAAGGTCTCATGTATCGGGTTGGGTTGGGTCGAATCGGGCGGATCGAAAGACGTCAACCCGCCCTACCGAATCAAATTACCGGTGACGCATTTGTGCGAACTGGTAGCTTGGCTGCTTCCAGTGAACTCGGCGTCCGAGTTGTAGGTGAGTAGAAGCTGATCGTAGAGACCTGCCGGAGAGTAAACCGCCACAACCGCACTCAGCTGATTGCGGCCGGTGGCGTCGATAGGAGTTGTCTGCGGTCAATAGGCCAAAGACACGGCGTACGTCTCGCGAATGCCGTATGACGATATTGCTCTCACCCTAGGCCTAGCCCAAGATCAGGTCGAAACCGCTGAGACATGAGGCGATTCTTAATTGCTACGGGTGCATCACGATAAAAGGGACTTTGGGTATTACCGGCCAACGACCGTGTATCGAGAACCTCAAATCGCCGTCAATAGCCCGGAAGTTCTCTCCAATGAAGAGTTGCGAGACGCTGGATCAACCACATCCATGCAGCGTTTGAGGGAGTCGAAATCTGGCGTCTTGGACAAGCAAACCTGTATGGCCTGACTCACAGATACCGACACCATCGAGCATTCCGTGCGCCACCCCTCATAGATAAGCGCATGGCGAATTCGAGGGTTTTCATGGCAGTACTTCAACAAATTGAATTCCGTTGAGAGCACCAGGGCGGTGTTAATAATCAACAAATCAAAAGGATGACCTTGAGTGCGGGTCACCGACTGCACCTCTTGAAATGAACTCAAGGGAGCAATTCGGCAGTAGCCCAGTTGATTGAGCATTTTTTCTATTTTTATTCGCTGAAAATGCTGCCCGTCAGCGATCAGTATGCGTAGCGCCTTGTTTGACATGCGGTAAACCTGACAGGTTGGCCCCGTGAGCGCTTATCAACACCTTCGACTCACTGAAGAGCAACCAAGGCTACCTTTCACCACTAAAAATGAATCTAAGACAATTCTGAAACAGCCGTCCTCCTTCCTCGGTTTAGGACAGGAGGAACGTGGAGCAGTTAACGACTCGGCCTAAAACTGAAACAAGCTCGAATACACTCTAAAACACGCGCTTATGGAGAGGTCAACGTAATCAGGTAAGCGCCCGAATTCACCGGGTTGCCTGAGCCATCCACCAGCGCGTATTGCTGACTGTAATAACGGCCCTCCTTACCGCTGTCAGCGACCAGTTTCACGCCCACATTGGAATGATCGAGTGCACTGACCGAGCGAACCGGCTCAACACTGCGCACACTGATGACACTGCCTCGTGCCAGCGCTGGGCAGTCGTCCAGTTTCAACCCTCCCACCTGGGCAGAAGACGCGCACGATGACTCGACAATGCTGCCGTGAAATGAAATGACACCCTGCGCCACCGGGGTCGCCGCGAAACACATTCCGGTCAGGCTGAAAAACAGTCCCATACCGACAGAGAAAAACTTCCCGTTCATGCTGACACTCCTGATGTAAAGGCTTACGTCTTGAGTATTGACCAGGATCGGTTTTTTTTAAGGATTGTCTGATGGTTTCAGACCTGCTTTGCCAGGCAGGTCTCAGATAGGAAGAAATGCCCCCCTGATACCGGACTGCAAGTCAGGATTGACGACGCCCCTGCTTTTAAGAAATGCCTGAGAGCGGTTCCACTCACCCCACTCTTATTATGGGGCCGATATCACGCCTCAAACTCTCTCAGGGAAACACCATCCGTTAATGTTCAAAGACAATCGATTACTGACTTCTCGGCCTTACCTGACAACGCGCCTGGGCAGGGTGCTACTGCTGCTCCTGCTTTGGGTCGTCACACAGGCACAGGCCTCGCTCAAGATTGAAGGCACACGCTTGATCTACTTCGGCAAGGATAAAGAGGCCAGCATCAGCGTCATTAACCAGACCGCTCAGGATACGGTGCTGCAAAGCTGGATTAGCCATGAGGACGACAGCGACACCAGCGCTCTACCTTTCGCCATCGTCCAACCGCTAGTGCAATTGCACAGCCAGGAGCGCCACCTGCTGCGAATTTTTTATGTCGGTGAAGGCCTGCCCGACGATCGCGAGTCGCAGCTTTGGCTGAACATCATGGAAATCCCCCTCAAGCCGGAAAACCCGGACAGCGTGCAGTTTGCAATCCGTCAGCGCTTGAAACTCTTTTATCGCCCTCCCGACCTTCAAGGCTCCGCGTCCGAAGCCGTGCAAAAACTGATCTGGAAAAAGCCGGACGGGCAACGAATTGAAATAAGAAATCCGAGTCAGTTTCACCTTTCCCTGGTTGATGTAGGAATCGGCTCGGGCAGCCATACACAGAAGCTTTCCGAGTATGTATTTCTGAAACCCGGAGAAGACCGGCTTATCGAAACGCCAACAATCGCTATCAGCGCTGACACAAAAATAACCTTTACCGAAATCACCGACATTGGTTTGCAAACTCGCCATAGCGCAAACCTTCAGTAATGCATCACGCGTGCCCTCACCGCAGGATATTCATTCCATGTCACCCGCTAAAAAGCTTCTACTGACCTCACTGCTTGCCTTCGCTGCCAGCCCCGCCACCAGTTTCGCGCTGTCCTGCAAAGAAGATGAGACTGAATCTGCCAGCATCAAGGAAGCATTGGGAACAGCACTTGCCGTCCCCGCCGACGCTCCAGACGGAACGATTATCTGGGAGTCAGCCTCCAAGTCAATCAATGTCATATGCGCCGATGACTATGAAAGAGGTCCTGAAGAGATCTACTTCCACATTAATCCGGCAAACGTAAGTATCGGTAATGGTATTCGTATAGGTATACGTTACAATTCTGCGCCTATCACCCAGAGCAACGGTAAAGTCAGCACCGACATATCCTCCCACCTCGGCTGCAACTGGGCCAACTGCACAGGCTGGAACAAAGCAAAATTCCCCCTGAGCTTCAGTGTTTTCATCGAAAAATACGGCCCTACCCCATCTTCGGGACAAGCCAGTACACTCACTGAATACCGGGTCTTTCAATTGGACGGCGCGGGCGACCTCAATCCAAAGCCCAACACTAACCTCAACTATGTCGTGACGGGAATAAACAACATTCGCTTCGTACCTTGTACCCCGGAGCTGACGATTACCCCCAGTGTGGTCAATTTCCGCCGCGCCCTTTCCGGCACAGCACAAATCGGACAGGTCGCCAGCACCGCCAATTTCAGTCTGAGCCTGCTCAGAAGCTGCGATACGCCCTATACGGTCAACGCCCGATTCGCCACCACCCCCGGTGGGGGGAGCGTGATCAGCAACTTGCTGGTTCCGCCCAATAACAGTTCCGTTGGCATTTCATTGGTACGCCAGGAAACCAACGAAAAGATCCCGTTCAACACTTGGTTCAAGCTGGCTGCACTGACCGAGGCCGGTCAGATAAGAAATGACTTCAGAGCCGACTTGATCTGGCGTACCGCACCTGTACCCGGAACCTTTGAGGCCGCCGTGATCGTCGATATGTTTTACAAATAGCTAACGTCCAGCCAGGCGTTTAAGAATCGTCTGATGCCCATCCGACAGGTCGCTCTTTAGAGTCGACGGATGAGATTAAAAAGTTACCTGCTCCAGATCAGCCCGGTGTTATCAAGCCCCAAAGCAGCCAGAAGGCTGCTTCGTCTTTTTGCACTCGTTTTATTGATCGGCATTCTGAGCGGCGTTTACAACTTTCTGCTGTTCACCTTCAACAATGATATTTCCCAACGTCGCGGCTACATGAGCAGTGCGATTGCCGAGGCGTACACCTTCTTCACCAATCGCGAAGCCTTGCTCGAAAGCCTCAGTCTGTCGGCAGTGCGCAAATCCAAACAGGCCAAACCAATCGTTTACCTACCCTCCACTGAAGAAGTTCATCTGCAACTGGGTAATACTCCCGGCAATCTGTGGAGTATCTGGCTGACCCAGCGCATGCGCGACTACATGAAAGGCAAACAGGTCAATCTGCTTTACGTGAACACCGGCCCGAATGCGCAAGTAACACGTCTCTATGACTCAACATCGGTGGTGCCCAACTTTTCGTCCAGCATGCTGAGTCAGTTGGACGTGCTAAAGGACAGTGACACATCGACCCTCGACGAACTGTGGCTCACTGATCAGTCTGAGCAACGCTCGCATCTGTATATATTCATTCGTCTGGATGACCGTGATTCAGATTCCGGCTGGCTGGGCCTGGAGATGGACAGCCGAGAAGTCTCTACGGCCCTGAACGATCAGAGCGCGGGCGAGTTTATGATGCTCAACTCCCAGGGCATGCTGGTATTTACCAACAGTCACACCGCGCAATTGAGCCAGATGCTGCTCAAACCCCAAGGTGACAATTTTTTCGGGTTTGTCGGCAGTGGTCTGGTGCCGGACCACCTGGTGATCCGCAAGCAGCTGAAGTCGTCAGACTGGCAACTGGTGTATTCGATCGACCTGCTGGCGGTGGTGTCCGGATTGTGGCTGCAACTGTTGGGCTCGCTGGTGTTCTGTCTGTTCAGCGTGACGCTGATCCTGTTGCTGATGCGGCGTGTCGAATGTCGCTTCATTACGCCTGCGATCAACCGCATTCAGGCGTTGATCGAGAGCGAGGCATTCAGCCGTGATGTGATCCAGACGGCTCCCGTGGCTCTATGCGTACTGCGCCGTACCGATGGTCAAGTGGTACTGGAAAATACCCTGGCCCAGCAATGGCTGGGTAACGGTCTGGAACGCGAGCTGTTGTGTGCCGGCTGGATCAGCCAGGCATTCGACACCGAACAGCCCACCCGCTCCGATTACTTTGAAACCGTCGAAGGTCGGCACCTGTACCTCAGTAGCGCGCCAACCCGCTACAAGGGTGAGGACGTGCTGTTTTGCGCCTTCAGCGATATCAGCGCACGCAAACAGGTGGAAGCAGCGCTGGAGGAAGCCCGGCACTCGGCCGATGCAGCCAACGAGGCAAAAACCCTGTTCCTGGCCACCATGAGCCATGAAATTCGTACGCCGCTCTATGGCGTGCTGGGCACCCTGGAGTTATTGGCCCGGACTCAACTCGATGCGCAGCAAAAAGACTATTTGCACGCCATAGAAGGTTCCTCCGCGACCCTGCTCCAATTGATTTGTGATGTGCTCGATGTCTCAAAAATCGAAGCCGGGCAACTTGCACTGGAATTGAGCGAGTTCTCCCCTTTGGATCTGGTTCACGAAGTCATTCAGGGTTATGCCGCAGCCGCCATGGGCAAAGGACTGCAACTTTACGCCTGCTTCGATCCGCAACTGCCCGAACGGCTGATCGGCGACGTCACCCGGATCCGGCAAATCCTCAATAACTTGCTCAGTAACGCGGTGAAGTTCACGGACTGCGGTCGGGTTGTATTGCGCGTCAAGTTGCTGAACCGCGATGGCGAACGTTCGAGTCTGTTGTGGCAAGTGTCCGATACAGGCAACGGTATTGCTCAGGAAGACCAGAGCTTCATTTTCGAGCCGTTCTATCAAACCGAAGGTAATACCAATGTTGTTGCCGGAACCGGGCTGGGGTTGCCCATTTGCCAACGTCTGACTCAACTGATGAACGGCCATATTCGCATGGTCAGCGAACTCGGACTGGGCAGCAGCTTCACGCTGACCCTGCCGCTCGAAGAAGCCTCGGCCACCGTCGAGACGAGCACCATGAGCAGCCTGTTGCCAGAGACTATTTATGTGGTCTCGCCGATTCGCGAACTCGCGGAATCCATCAGCGGCTGGTTGCGCCGCTGGGGTGCCCGGGCACAGATCGTCCGCCCGTCCCAGGCGGACGCCGCCGGCGGCGACCTGTTGCTCGAACTGCATCCAGGCACTGTCGAGCAACCGCTGGTACCCGACTGGTCGGGTCAGTTGATTATTGTCAGTGGTAACGGTTGCAGTGAACCGCAAATCGAAGCGGGTAGCTGGCACGTCAACCTTAACCATTTGAGCGCCATTCACCAGGCGGTTAGCCAGGCACAGGGACTCTGGGTCGCCAGAGTCGATGAATATGCACACAAACGCGAGCTGAAGAAGCTCAACCTGCACATCCTGGTGGCCGAAGACAACATCATCAATCAGTTGATTCTCAGGGATCAGCTTGAGGAACTTGGCTGCACCGTGGAGATGGCTTGCGATGGGCACGAAGCACTGCTGCTCTGGAAAGCCGGGGACTTCGATGTGGTCCTGACTGACGTGAACATGCCCAAAGTCAACGGCTATGAGTTAGCCAAAGAACTGCGCCGTCAGGGCTGCTCGCTCCCGATCATCGGAGCAACGGCCAATGCCATGCGCGGAGAAGCAGAACTGTGTCTTGCAGCCGGAATGACCCATTGCCTGGTCAAACCCTTTGCGTTGCGGGCCCTATTCAATTACCTGGCGCCTTATGAAGGGACCTCCCATGAAGCCCTATAACATTTTGATCGTTGAGGACCACCCCTTTCAGCACATGTATCTGCTGCATTTGTTCAGTGAACTGGGTGAGTTCAATTTCGAAACCGCACAGGATGGTAAAGAGGCGCTGGAACGCTTGCAGCGGTGCGATTTCGACCTAGTGCTGACGGACCTGTTGATGCCGGGTATGGACGGCGTTCAATTTATCCAGAGCTTGGCAGGTCTGCACTACAAACCCGCCCTGGCGATCATGAGTGCCGCATCCAGGCGCATGCTGACGGCCGCCAGTCTAGTAGCGAAAAATCTCGGAATGGAAGTGATCGGACTGATTTCCAAGCCCGTCTCTTCAGCCTCACTGCGCAGCCTGACGGAACAACTCGAGGGCAAAAACCGCAGCGCTTCACAGGCCATTCCTGCGCCCCTGGAGTTTGACCGGCATTCGATTATCCGGGCGATGAGCGACGGACAGTTTCAGGCCTGGTTTCAGCCCAAGAAGTCTCTGGCCAACGGCCGCATCGTCTCCGCCGAAGCGTTGGTGCGCTGGATGCACCCGGAGCAAGGCGTCATGCTTCCTGGCTCGTTCCTGCCCGCGCTCAAAGCGTTCGGACTGGAGGAACGTTTGTTATGGCTGGTATTGAAGCAGGTCATTTATGCCCAGGCGCGATGGCGCCAGCAGGGTTATGACATTCCCGTGTCGATCAACTTGCCGACGCACCTGCTTAACAGCCATGACCTGGCGGACCGTCTGCTGGAATTTGTCCTGCACCACCAAGGCATACCGGGAAAGATCTGTTTCGAACTGATGGAGTGCTCCATCCCGCAGGACGTCAGCAACTTCTACGCGGGTGCCTGCCGTCTGCGCATCAAGGGTTTCGGCCTATCGCAAGACGATTTCGGCAAGGGCTACAGCTCTTACGTGAACCTGATTTCGACCCCCTTTACCGAGCTCAAAATCGATCGGGCGCTGGTCCAGGGTTGCCATGAAAACGAAGGAATGACCTCAGCCTTGACCAGCATTGTCGCGCTGGGTCGCAAACTGGGTCTGACAGTGGTGGCCGAAGGAGTGGAAACGCCACAGGAGCTTGCGCTGCTGCGCAAAATCGATTGCACGCAGGTTCAGGGGTTTCTGATTTCCCATGCAGTATCGTCGGACCAGTTCCAGCAGTTGCTGACCAATGATGGTCCGGCGACATTTTATTAATTTTCTGGCCTGACCGACGCTCATCAAACATCAGAGGTACTATCCATCCTGCACCGACTCTTCACTATCCTGCGGATATCCTTAATGAAACACGACAACGCCCTCCTGGAGAAACTCACCCGCAGTTCATTGCGACTGAACAAAGGGTTGGTGGTGTTGCTCGGAGTGGCATTGTTGCTGATCGGAACCAGCTATTGGTCATGTCAACGTCTGATCGAGGAGCAGTACGACGAGGTCCGCTTTCACTTTTCGCGTTTGATGGGAAACATTCGTGAGCAAGAAACCTTTTTGAAGACCTTGTCTCAATACAGCGTTCAGGACGAACTGCTCAATAACGAAAACACCCTGGAGCATCTGCATAAAGCACAGCCGCAAGAAGGCATTTATCAAGAGCAAGAGTTTTCGTTCTCGATGCCTTTCAGCATCAAAGTCAATCAACAGAAAATCGCCAGCAGCGAGCATCCAAAGGTTTTCACGCTGGGTGCACACCTGAGCACCTTCTACAGCACTTTCTGGTCCGTCTCGCACTTCCAGTCGCCGCAGATCTTCCTGTTCAATATTAAGGAAACTATCGATATCGCCGTTCCGGCTGCCGGACACTTGCGTGGCAGTACGGCGAACTTCGACCAGACCTTCGCCAGGGTGATAAAGACGGTCCTGGGGCACTTGAACCAAAACAGTCAGTCTTTGGCCGATGGCGCGGTCCACTGGAGACATTACGATCAAACCACCGACAGTTCGACACCGGTCCGCTTAATGGCCTACATTGATATTCCGTTAAAACCTGAACAACTACACATCAGTGGCGCCGACTCCCGAGTGTTCGTCGCAACGCTGCTGGACATGTCCCAGGTAAACGATGTCGAACGCACCATGGAATGGTCAATCTATGACCACTTCACCTTGGTCGCGCCATCAGGTGAGGTACTGACCGGTTCGCTCAGACCGCAATCGCCCTTGAATGAAGGGCTTAACTTCAAACATGACGGCCTGGTCTTCAAAATCACCAACAACATCGGCCCCCAGTGGACCGCCATCTATGCGATCAGCTTCAAGAGCTTTTTCCGCTATGCGCTATGGCCGCTGACCAGCCTGGCAATACTGCTGACAAGCGTCATCATCATGGGTTGGCTCGCCAGCCGCTGGTACAAGAAGCAAGTCATTCTCCCCGCCCGACGCGCCCATGAAAGCATCGCGGAAAGCGAGGCATTCAGCCGGGTGGTGATCGATACCGCGCCAACGGGGCTGTGCGTGGTGCGCCGTTCGGATGACAAGATCCTGATGGAAAACCAGCGCGCCCAGCAATGGCAGGGAACAGCCAAGCTGATGACGGTTCTTGACCCGCACCATAACAGCACCGACGTCGGTGAGACTTACCTGGAAGTTGAAGGCCGCCACCTGCAAGTCGGTTTCGTTTCGACCCGCTATCAGGGTCAGGATGTACGACTTTATGCTTTCAATGATGTCACCCGGCACATAGAGGATGCCGCCGCGCTGGAAGCAGCGAGACGAGCTGCCGATGCCGCCAATGAAGCCAAGACGTTGTTCCTGGCCACCATGAGTCATGAAATCCGCACGCCGCTGTACGGGGTACTGGGCACCCTCGAATTGCTCGGAATGACTCGCCTCGACTCGCGTCAGCAAGAATACCTGCAAACCATTCAGCGCTCGTCAGCCACCCTGTTTCAACTAATCAGTGATGTGCTGGACGTCTCGAAAATCGAATCTGGGCAAATGGCGATTGAATCCATCGAGTTCTGCCCCCTGGACATGCTCGAAGACACGTTGCGCACGTATGCCGCGTTCGCCCTGAGCAAGGGTCTGCAACTCTATGCATGCATCGATCCTGCGCTGCCAAACCGGCTGCTGGGGGACCCGATGCGGATCCGCCAGATCCTCAACAATCTGTTGAGTAACGCCATCAAGTTCACTGACACCGGGCGTGTTGTACTGCGGGCCCGAGTATTGGAGCGCTGTGACAATCAGGTCAGCCTGGAGTGGCAGGTCACCGACTCCGGTATTGGTCTCTCCGAGCCGCAACAGGCCAAGCTGTTCGAACTGTTCTATCAGGTCCGGGATGCGTCCTGCGAAGGCGGCGCGGGTTTGGGGCTGCCGATTTGCAGGTGGTTAAGCGAGATGATGGGCGGCCACATAAAAGTGGTCAGCGAACCAGGTCTGGGCAGCAGCTTCGCTCTGCAGATGAGCTTGCCGGTACTGACCGGTGAACTCCCGGACTGCAGGGTAATCGAGCCCTGCCCATCACCGGTGTATGTCCAGGCCCCGGTCCGCGAGTTGGCACAGACACTGTGCGACTGGCTTGATCGCCTGGGGATTCATGCCACGCTGGCAACGTCGCCGCTGGAACAGAAACACCCAAAAGCGGTGCTGGTGGACGTTTTACCCTCTGATCCAGAGCAGCCCTGGGATGGCCCGCGTGTTCGTTGTACGTCAGGCGGACGTAACCCGCCTGAGTACACCAATAATGGCTGGGAAGTCGATATGCATGACGTGCGAGCCATTGCTTTGGCGGTCTCGCTGGCACAGCAAGGCAAACGCGAACAGCCCCGGCAAGCTGAACAACAAAGAGCCGGCAACCTCCATTTGCACATTCTGGTGGCAGAGGACAACCCGATCAACCAGGCGATCATCAAGGAACAACTCGAGGCGCTCGGTTGCTCCGTCGTCGTAGCCGCCAATGGCGAACAAGCCATGCACCTGTGGCGACCTGAAGTCTTCGACGTGGTGCTGACAGACGTCAACATGCCACTCATGAACGGTTATGAATTGGCCAAAACACTTCGGGAGCATGATCCCCAATTGCCAATCATTGGTGTGACCGCCAACGCCATGCGTGAGGAAGGCATGCGTTGCATCGCCGTCGGAATGAATGCCTGGATCGTCAAACCCCTGAGCCTGCAAACCCTGCGAGCCCACCTGGTCAAACTCTGCAAGCCGGCCCTGCAAGCGGTGCCGACTCGCGTCGAGTCTGAAACCATCACCGCCCGCTCCCGGACACCGGACACCGATACCGTTCAACTCTCCCCCAAAATGCGACCGTTGTTCATCAGCACCCTGCAGCAAGACATACAACGGATCAAGACCGCACTCGAACAAAACGACTGCAGAGTCCTCGGTGAAAGGCTACACAGCATCGCCGGCGCCCTGGGTGCCGTGCAAGCCATCGGCCTGGCTCAGGAATGTGTTGATCTGGAGTGTTCGCTCGCGGGCGCAATCCTCGACACTTCCCTTGCACTGAAGGTGAAGCAGATACTGGGCAGGCTTTCGAATGTTCTGGACGCTCTTGAGTAATAACAGCGGCCCATTGCGTGCAATCATATGGAAATACCCCAATCATCTACACCGGCATTACGGGCGGCCTTTATGGAAAAACTCAAAGTCATCATCGCGGACGATCACCCGATTGTGCTTCTTGGAGTACGCGAACTGATCGAGCGCGACGCGCGTTATTGCGTTGTCGGTGAGGCCGTCTGCTCACAGGGCCTGATCGAATTACTTGAGCAACAACCCGTGGACATTGTCATCACCGACTACAACATGCCCGCAGACTCGCCTTATGGTGACGGGCTCAAGTTGGTCGACTATCTGAAGCGACATTTTCCACACGTGCGGATTCTGATACTGACCATGGTCTCCAACCCTCTGATCCTCGCCCGCCTTCACGAACTGGGGGTGGTCGGGGTGATTCAGAAGAGCCAGTTGCACACTGAAATCCAGCTCGCGCTCAAAGCTATTGCCCAACAGGGTATTTATCGCAGCCTGGAACCGGCGAAAACCTCCGTCGTGGAATCCTCCACGGCCCTTGATGATCGATTCACCACCTTGTCGCCCAAGGAGTTCGAGATACTGCGCCTATTTATCTCCGGCAAGAGTGTGAGTGATATAGCCCGCAGTCAGAACAGAAGTTCAAAAACCATTAGTGCACAAAAAATTTCGGCAATGCGAAAACTTGAAGTCAATAGCGATCAGGACTTGTTGGCCTACTGCCTGGAACGCGGTCTCTTCAACTAAAAAAGCTGATAAAATCGGTCGCGATGCCATTAGCCATAATGGCTTTGCACACACTAAAGCCTTTCCCGCCACGATCTTCTACATCAACAACCTGACCCCATTAGTATTTATAAGAATCGTCTGATTTCCTCGAACAGCCTCGTTCTCTATCGTGTACTGGCATTTCGATGTAGTCCTTTCCCCATCAATACTAATGGACATCACCATGAAGAAGTTTTCCCTGGCCCTTATTGCCATGTCAGTTATCGCGGCCTCTGGCAGCGCTTTTGCCGCAGATCCTCCTACCCAGGGCGGCAGCGGCAAGATTACGTTCACGGGTGTCATCAACAACGACGCCTGCTCCGTTGACGGCGCCAACGCCGACCGCGTGATCTCCGTGAATATGGGCGCGGTGTCCATCAAGGACATGGGGACTGCCGAAAGCCCCGCTTCGGGGCGTGTAACTGCAAAAGACTTCAACCTGAACGTCAACTGCAACCTGGGCACCAAAGTGGCCATGATCTTTGACGCGAACAGCGGTGGTTCAGGCCTGGTCACCGGCAAGAAAGTCCTTGCGCTGACCAAAGGCACCGGCACTGCCGCCAACGTCGGCATCGCCCTGCTCGATAGCAACGGCGCATTGATCGACCTGAGCTCCAAAACTACCGCCAAGATCCAGAGCGGCATGCACGGTACAGGCACGGCCGGTGGGGATACCACGCTGAACTTCTCCGCCGCCTACGTCACTACCGGCGCTGCCGGCACCTCCACCGCCGGTCGCGGTGACGCAACACTGCCGTTCATCCTGCAATACGAATAAGCCGTAGAGCCAGACCGAATATGCGCGAGGCTTCCCAGCCTCGCCATTCACATAGAAACAAACGGTAAACACTATGTTGCGTCGTTCAATTCCCGCTTGCCTGGGTCTACTGGGCTTGCTCATGGCTGCCCAAGCCATGGGCAGTATTTCACTGAGTGCCACCCGTATTGTCTTTGATGGCCAACACAAGGAAGCCAATGTCACTGTACGTAATGGCAATCAAGATGTATTGATTCAATCCTGGGTCGACAGTGGCGACTCGAAGCCAGGTGCCACGCCTTTTGCTGTCTCACCTCCCCTGACCCGGATATTCGCCAAGGAACAGCAACTGCTGCGCGTTCTGTATGAAGGCGCCGGCATGCCGACGGACAAAGAGTCCGTAGTATGGCTCAACGTCCAGGAAATACCGCAGGCCGCCCTCGCCGAAAATACTTTGCAGTTGGCTGTGCGCCAGCGCATCAAAATATTCTTCCGCCCTGCCGGCCTGCCCGGAGATGCTCTGCTGGCACCCTCCGAACTTCAATGGCAACTCGCTCAGCACTCTGGGAAAACCGTTTTAAGCGTCAAAAACCCTAGCCTGTATCACGTTTCCATGGCAGATATAAAACTTCAAGGTTCACAACAAGTTGAACTGGCAGCCGACTCGACAATGATTGCGCCCGGAGAAGAAAAAGAGTTTGTCATTAGAAAGTTCTCAACAGACAGCACAGCACGCCTGACGTTCTCCAGTATTAATGACTATGGCGCACAAAACCAATACGCGGCAAAGCTCGCGAACGGCAGTTCAAACAGTGCCAACAGCACAGAGACATCGCCTACGCCATAACTGCCTACTTAACCCCGGCATGCTTTGAGTATGCTTCTACTCGCTCCGCCCTGTAGTTATTCGCGGATGACATAGGTTCTTTGCATGTCTTTTTTTTCTGGCAACAGGCCCAATCATTGTGCAAAAAAATGCGCGCGGACGTTACGTCATACAACAACTTTTAGTTCGCTGAAGTTAAATGCCTTATCGCTGGCCGTTTTTGCAGGTTTGCCTTCTTTGGCACTTGCAACACAAGCACCAGCAGACACTGCCGAACAACCGCAAGTGGAAGCGTTCAACACCACGTTCCTGCAAGGTTCGCCATCAGCGGTGGACCTGCAACTGCTGCTGTCTGCCAACGGCGTGCTGCCGGGCAACTATCGGGTCGACCTTTACAGCAATGAAGTATTGGTGGGCCGGCGAGATATCGATTTCAACCGCAATCCGCAAACAGGTCGCGTCGAGCCGTGCCTGACCTTTGACCTGCTTAAACAACTGGGTGTCGACATCGCCAGGCTGCAAGCCCGGGACAAGCTCGACCCGGACATCCCGCAAAGCTGCTATGACCTACCGTCACTGATCGATCAGGCCACCCTGCATTATGACTCAAACCACCTGCGACTGGCTGCCAGCGTACCGCAAGTGGCGATGCAACGCGGCATGCGCGGCTATGTCGATCCTGCGCTGTGGGATGATGGCGTACCGGCAGCCTTTATCAACTATCAGTTCAACAGCAGCCGCAGTGCCGGTGACTTCGATACGCGTATCGCCAATAACCTGGGTCTGCGCAACGGCATTAACCTGGGCGCCTGGCGCCTGCGCAACGAGTCCAACTTGAGCAGCGGCACCGGCCGCCCAAAAACGTTCAAGAGCAACCGCAGCTATCTGCAACATGACGTAACTGCGCTCAAGGGGCAATTCAGTGCCGGTGACATTTTCTCCGATACCGATTTGTTCGACAGCGTGCGCTATCGCGGCTTGAAACTGGCTTCCGATGAGGGCATGCGCGCCGATAGCGAACGCGGTTATGCACCAATCATTCGGGGAGTGGCGCAAACCAACGCCACCGTGGAGATTCGTCAGAACGACTACATCCTGTACACCACCAGCGTGCCGCCAGGACCGTTCGAAATCAGCGATATCTATCCCAGCGGTTCCAACGGTGATTTACAGATCACTATCATCGAGGCCGACGGACGCCGTCGGGTGACCCAGCAGGCGTTCTCCAGCCTGCCGATCATGGTGCGTGAAGATCAGGTGAAATACAGCATCTCTGCCGGTCAATACAGTAGCAACACCGACGGCATGGCGACACCGCAATTTATCAGCAGCACCCTGGCCTACGGCCTGACCAGCAACCTGACCGGTATCGTCGGCGTACAAGCCAGTGACAACTACAAGGCCCTGTCGTTGGGGGCGGGCAAGAACACCTCACTAGGCGCCGTCTCTTTCGACGTTACCCACTCATCCAGCCGTGCCCTGGGGCAAATAACTCAGGGTAATAGTGTGCGTGCGTTGTATGCGAAAACCTTTACCGGCACAGACACCAACTTCACCCTGGCCGCTTATCGGTACTCAACCGAGGGCTATAGAACCCTGCCCGACCATGTGGAAGACCTGAGTGAGGGAGCGCGCAAGCGTACCGGCAACTCGAAAACCCGCACCGACCTGACAATCAACCAGAGCATGGGACGCAACCGGGAATTCGGCAGCCTCTACGTCAATGCCAGTGACCAACGTTACTGGAACCGCGGCGGCTCTCAGAGCTTTTCGGCCGGCTATAGCAACAACTGGGGTGATGTCAGCTACAATCTTGGCGTGACGCGCACTAAGGACCTTGGGACGTGGGGACCTTCAAGCAGCGACACCCAGCTCAACCTATCCGTCTCTTTCCCGCTGGGTAGTCAACCTCGTGCACCACGGGCGTTCGTCACCACCAGCACTCAGAAAGGCAGCAGCGACACTCAAGCGGGTATCAATGGTTACCTGTCCGATACCAGCGATACGTTCTATTCGGTTCAAGGTGGCAACAGCAGCACCAGCGGCAATTCAGCGTCAGCCAATATCAACAGTCGTACGTCGGTGGCAGACATCAGCCTGGGGTACAGCCAGGGACGTGGTTATGACTCGCAAAACCTCAACGTTGCCGGCTCCGTAGTGGCCCACGCGGGCGGAGTGAACCTGGGACAGACTGTCAGTGAAACCTTTGCGCTGGCCGAGGTACCGGGAATCCTGGGAGCAAAAATCAGCAGCTACAGTGGCGTTGAGACTGGGCGTAACGGCTACGCGGTCATCCCCAACGCGCAACCTTATAGGGTGAACTGGATCAGTCTGGATACCCGCGATCTGGGTGGAGATATCGAAATCGACAACGCGACCCAACAGCTGGTGCCGCGCCGGGGAGCGGTGGTGGTAGCACGATACACCGGCAAGACCGGTCGACGGGTGCAGTTCGAGCTGTTTGATGCACAAAACAAGGCCATTCCGTTTGGCGCCGCGCTGGAAGACGCCGCCGGTAAACAACTGGCCATTTCTGACCCGAGCGGTAAAGCCCTGGCGCTGGTGGAAGAAGAATCAGCCACCCTCACCATCAAATGGGATGGCAAACACTGCCTGGCGCCCTATGCATTGCCCGAGCGCAACAAAGCCCTGAACTATGAGCGCGTGCGCCTGCAATGCCAGCCATGAAAAACGCGGCCTTCGCCAATCACGAAGGCCGCGTCAGCATCAGCGGCTTTTACGGAACACAAACACCAGGCCGACGATGATCAACAGCATGCCAAGCATGCTCAACATCGCCAGTCTGTTGCCGAAAATCAGGTAGTCCATCACTGCCGTCACCGCCGGCACCAGGTAGAACAAACTGGTGACATTCACCAGATTGCCTCGGGCGATCAGGCGATACAGCAGCAAGGTCGCCAGCAACGATACCACCAGGCCCATCCACAACACGGGCACGATGAACCCCGTGCTGTGCTCGAAGTGGAATGGCTGGAACGGCACGAAAACTCCGCACAACAGCAGCCCGGCCAGGTATTGCACCGGCAGTGTGCCGAGGGGATTGTCGGTGATGCGCTTCTGCATGATCGAGCCTGCGGTCATGCTGACCAGCGCCAGCAAACCAAAGAGCATTCCGGCCAGCGACATGCCGGCCAGGCCGATGCCCTGATAGACCACCATGATCAACCCCGCCAGCCCGAGCATCAGGCCGAACATCCGGCTCCTGGAGCGTTGGCGCTCAATCAGCACCACGGTGAGGATCGGTTGAACCCCCATGATCGTGGCCATGACCCCGGGCGTAACCTTCAGGTCCAGCGCCAGCAGATAGAAAATCTGATAGGCGCCCAGCAATACCAGGCCGGTGGCCGCGGCATACAGCATCGGCTTGCCGCGCCGGGGCAGTTTGAGCTTGAGCAACGGGATCAACAGCACCAGCCCACAGAGGGCAATGGCAAAGCGGATCAACAGAAAGGCAAAGGGTGAGGCGTGAGCCAGCCCCCATTTGGAGAAAATCGCCCCGCTACTCCAGAGCAGAACGAACAGGCTCGTGGACGCCGCCGCGAGCGCGGTCTTTTTTGAAATGAGCAACATGAAAACCACCTGTCATCAGGCAAGAAGCCAACTCAGCCGAAGCTGAAATTCAGTCGTTGTGTTCAGGCGGGCGCAGGGAACAGCAGAAGCCGCTGATCAGCCCGAGAAGCCAACACCTGGCGGTGAAACCACCGCGCACACCGGCGTGCGACTGACAGGAGGGGGATAGTGACTGATCTGCGCAGGCTGCACATTCCCGCACGGCACGACGCCAGCGTTGACCGCTGAATCGACTACCGCGTTGATGAGGGATGCAGGCATGGGCTGATCTTTTTCGAGGGAGAAATCGCCGGGTTGGAAACGCAGCGAGCGCTGACTATAACCAGCGCTCGATATTTTTTGCAATGACCGGATCAAAAGATCGCAGGCCTGTCGCTCAGCCAAACAACCAGTAACCCAGCGCCGTCAGCACCACAACCGCCAATATTGGCCGCAGGATGCGGTACATCTTGGGATTACGGCGCTTCCACTTTTTGACCACACCGCTGAATTTGTCGCTCGAGTTCTTGCTCCAGGCGTAGACCTTGTTGATCCCGCCGACGCGCTCGTCATCGAGGTTTTGCGGCGCCGTGGCACGGCCCAGCAGGCCACTGATGTAACGGTTGATACGCGTCATCAAGCGGTTGCTCAGCGGTCGTTCGATGTCACAGAACAGAATGACCCGGGTCGTTTCGGTTTCGTTCTTGACCCAGTGCACGTAGGTTTCATCGAACATCACGTCTTCACCGTCGCGCCAGGCGTAGACCTGACCGTCGACAAAAATGCGGCAGTCGTCGGAGTTCGGTGTCGACAGGCCCAAGTGATAACGCAGGGAACCGGCAAACGGATCGCGGTGCGGGTTGAGGTGGCTACCGCCCGGCAACAGGGCAAACATCGCGCCTTTCACGTTGGGGATGCGGCTGACCAGCTCGACGGTTTTCGGGCAGAGCAATTCGGCCGATGGCAGCGGTTTGTCGTACCACTTGAGGTAGAAACGCTTCCAGCCCTTCTTGAAGAACGAACCGAAACCGGCGTCGTTGTTCTTCTCGGCGGCGCGAATATAGCCTTCGTCGAACAGGTGCATGGCCTCGTCACGAATGACTTCCCAGTTTTCCTTGAGCACATCCAGTTCCGGGAACTTGCTGCGGTCCAGGTACGGTTTGGACGGCACTCCCGAGAACAGGTACATCAAGGCGTTATAAGGAGCGAACAACGCCGAGTGGTTGACGAACTGACGCAAGACCGGCAAACGCGCCTTGCCGCGCAAATGCACGTAGAGCGTGCTGCCGATGAACAGCAGCAACAGCGACGCCTTTGCGGCAAAGGAAAAGGTCATGAGGAAACTCCTTGAAAAAAGGTCTCTCTGCGCATTGTCAATTACCCGACATGGCAGCCGGCCATGATAAACACTACCGGCCTTGGGAAAAACCCACATAACTGAACAATCAGTGTTAAAGGTTGCGCAATAAAGCACTTATTAACATAAGGCACCTGAACCTTGACTGATTTGAGTCAACACAAATCTCCTGTGGCGAGGGAGCTTGCTCCCGTCAGCTGACGCGATCAGTCTGACGAAACACTCCCGCAGGATTAAGGAGTGCTTCGCACTCCAGCGGGAGCAAGCTCCCTCGCCACAACGTCAACACAGACGTTACTGCTGCAATTCCTGCTCGGTGAACAAATCGCTGAACAACATGCTCGACAGGTAACGCTCACCGGAGTCCGGCAGGATCACCACGATGGTCTTTCCCTGCATTTCCGGGGTTTCGGCTAGACGCACGGCAACCGCCATGGCCGCGCCGCAGGAAATCCCGGAGAGAATCCCCTCCTCTTGCATCAGACGCAGGGCCATGGCCTTGGATTCTTCATCGCTGACCAGTTCAACCCGGTCAACTATCGACAGATCGAGGTTTTTCGGTACAAAACCCGCGCCGATGCCCTGGATCTTGTGCGGGCTTGGCTTGATTTCCTCACCGGCCATGGCCTGGGTAATCACCGGCGAGACCAGCGGTTCCACCGCCACCGAGAGAATCGGCTTGCCCTGGGTGTTCTTGATATACCGCGAAATGCCGGTGATGGTTCCGCCCGTACCGACACCCGAGACCAGCACATCAATGGCGCCGTCGGTGTCGTTCCAGATTTCCGGACCGGTGGTTTTTTCGTGGATCGCCGGGTTGGCCGGGTTCTCGAACTGCTGCGGCATGAAGTAGCGGGCCGGGTCACTGGCCAGAATTTCGGCAGCCTTTTCGATGGCCCCCTTCATGCCTTTGGCAGGCTCGGTCAGTACCAGTTCGGCGCCAAGGGCCTTGAGTACCTTGCGCCGTTCGATGCTCATGGACGCCGGCATGGTCAGCACCAACTTGTAGCCGCGAGCTGCCGCGACGAACGCCAGACCGATGCCGGTGTTGCCCGAGGTCGGTTCGATAATGGTCATGCCCGGCTTGAGTTTGCCGCTGCTTTCAGCATCCCAGATCATGTTCGCGCCGATCCGGCATTTGACTGAATAGCCCGGATTGCGTCCTTCAATCTTCGCCAGAATGGTCACGCCGCGAGGCGCAATACGGTTGATCTGAACCAATGGCGTATTGCCGATGGAATGCGCGTTATCAGCAAAAATGCGGCTCATGGCTGGGTCCTTATGCAGCGTTGGAGAAGCCTCCAAGGGTATGCCTCGCACCCTTGGGCGTCCAGTCGCGGAACAGGCGGCACCCAAGTCTGGCCGCTTACCGAGCTGACCGGGTCACCTTGTGACGCTCCATTCAGAGACTGAATAAGCCGTCTGCGTTCACAGTCGACCGGGCGCCGCGTTATAGTCGGGCATACTTTTATTTCGCCCGCCCTGCCCGGCGCAGATCGGCGTTACCGTTCGAGGAATTACCGATGAAGTTCGAAGGCACCCGCGCATATGTCGCCACCGATGACCTGAAGCTGGCGGTCAACGCCGCCATCACCCTGGAGCGGCCCTTGCTGGTCAAGGGCGAACCTGGCACCGGCAAGACCATGCTCGCCGAGCAACTGGCCGAGTCCTTCGGTGCCAAGCTGATCACCTGGCACATCAAGTCCACCACCAAGGCTCACCAGGGCCTGTACGAGTACGACGCGGTCAGCCGCCTGCGTGACTCGCAGTTGGGTGTGGACAAGGTCCATGACATCCGCAACTACCTGAAAAAGGGCAAGCTGTGGGAGGCCTTCGAGTCCGAAGAGCGGGTGATTCTGCTGATCGACGAAATCGACAAGGCCGACATCGAGTTCCCGAACGACCTGCTGCAAGAACTCGACAAGATGGAGTTCTACGTTTACGAGATCGACGAGACCATCAAGGCCAAGCAGCGTCCGATCATCATCATTACCTCCAACAACGAGAAAGAGCTGCCGGACGCCTTCCTGCGCCGTTGCTTCTTCCACTACATCGCCTTCCCGGACCGCGTCACCCTGCAAAAAATCGTCGACGTGCACTACCCGGACATCAAGAAAGACCTGGTCAGCGAGGCGCTGGACGTGTTCTTCGATGTGCGCAAGGTCCCGGGCCTGAAGAAGAAGCCATCGACCTCCGAACTGGTCGACTGGCTCAAATTGCTGATGGCCGACAACATCGGCGAAGCGGTACTGCGCGAACGCGATCCGACCAAGGCCATTCCGCCGCTGGCCGGCGCCCTGGTGAAGAACGAACAGGACGTGCAATTGCTCGAGCGCCTGGCGTTCATGAGCCGTCGCGGCACCCGCTGATACTCTTCTGACAAGATCAAGGGCGAAAGCCATGCTGCTCAACCTGTTCAATGAAATGCGTGCAGCCAAGGTGCCGGTCTCGGTGCGTGAGCTGCTGGACCTGATCAACGCGCTGAAACAGCGCGTGACCTTCGCCGACATGGACGAGTTTTATTACTTGTCGCGGGCGATTCTGGTGAAGGACGAACGGCATTTCGACAAGTTCGACCGGGCGTTCAGTGCCTACTTCAATGGCTTGGAAAAACTCGACGATCATCTTCAGGCGCTGATTCCCGAAGACTGGTTGCGCAAGGAATTCGAGCGCTCGCTGACCGATGAGGAGCGCGCGCAAATCCAGTCCCTCGGCGGTCTCGACAAGCTGATCGAAGAGTTCAAGAAGCGTCTCGAAGAACAGAAGGAGCGCCATGCCGGCGGCAACAAGTGGATCGGCACCGGTGGCACCAGCCCGTTCGGCTCCGGCGGTTTCAACCCGGAAGGCATCCGGGTCGGCGATGCCGGCAAACGCCAGGGCAAAGCGGTCAAGGTCTGGGACCAGCGCGAGTACAAGAACCTCGACGATCAAGTCGAGTTAGGCACGCGCAACATCAAGGTGGCCCTGCGGCGGCTGCGCAAATTCGCCCGCCAGGGTGCGGCGGACGAGCTGGACATCGACGGCACCATCGACCACACCGCCCGTGACGCAGGGCTGCTGAATATTCAGATGCGCCCGGAACGCCGCAACACCATCAAGCTGTTGCTGCTGTTCGACATCGGCGGCTCGATGGACGCCCATGTGAAGATCTGCGAGGAGCTGTTCTCGGCCTGCAAGACCGAGTTCAAGCACCTGGAGTACTTCTACTTCCACAACTTCATTTATGAGTCGGTGTGGAAGAACAACATGCGCCGTGGCTCGGAACGCACGTCCACTATGGACTTGCTGCACAAGTATGGCGCCGACTACAAAGTGATTTTCGTCGGCGACGCCGCCATGGCGCCTTATGAAATCACCCAGGCTGGCGGCAGCGTCGAGCACTGGAACGAAGAAGCCGGTTACGTGTGGATGCAGCGCTTCATGGAAAAGTACAAGAAGCTCATCTGGATCAATCCGTACCCGAAAGACACCTGGGGCTACACCTCCTCGACCAACATCGTGCGCGATCTGATCGAAGACCAGATGTTCCCGCTGACCTTGCGCGGGCTGGAAGAAGGGATGCGGTTTTTGTCCAAATAAGCTTCGCTGCCCGTCAGGGCCCTATCGCGAGCAGGCTCGCTCCCACAGGGGTAAGTGTCGGTCACACAACGTGTGAGCAACACCGATCTACTGTGGGAGCGAGCCTGCTCGCGAAGCTTTTAGCGGTTGATGAACCTGCGCAAATACTCGACCTGCTGCCGATGCGCCGTTTCCTGCACCACCGGCGCCAACCGGATCTGCTGCCCTGGCAAACACTGCGCCAGGCGGGCCAACGCCAACGGCGTCAACGCGCCTAACCGTGGATAACCGCCAATGGTCTGCCGATCATTGAGCAGCACGATCGGCTGTCCGTCCGGTGGCACTTGAACCGCGCCCAGCGGGATGCCTTCGGAGATCATCGGTTTGCCTTGATACTGCAACGCCGTCCCCAGCAAACGGATACCCATGCGGTCGGCACGACTGTCGAGGGTCCAGACACGGTTGAAGGCGTCAAACAGGCTCTGCCCGCTGAACGCGCCATGCTGCGCACCGAGCACCAGATCCAGCGGCTGATTCAGCGTGAAGTCTGGTCGCTGCTCGCGCGGCACCTCCCGCAGAGCCTGCGCCGCCCCGGAATAACCCAATTCGGCACCGCGGGCCAAGGGCCGGCCAAAACCGTCGAGACCACCGAGCTCCTCGCGCACCACCGTCGCACAACTGCCCAACACCTGGGGCGCATTGAAACCGCCGGGCGCTGCCAGATAGGCACGGGCACCGTGCATGGGTTGGGTGAATTGCAAACGCTGGCCTTTCTTCAGGGAAAAACTGCGCCACGGCGCCAGCGACTGGCCGTCGAGCAGCGCACCGAGGTCCGCCCCCGCCAGCGCCAGACAACAATCGTCTTGCGCCTCCAGGGTCAAACCGCCGAGGGTGACTTCAATCACCCCAGCCTCCAGCGAGTTGCCCAGCAGCCAGTTGGCCCAGGACATCGACAACCAATCCGCCGCACCGCCTTGGGTCACGCCCAGATGCCGCACACCGAAGCGCCCGGCATCCTGTAGCAGGCACAGCGGCGTGCTGGCTTCGATCGTCAAACGGCTCATGCCAGTACCTCCAGCGGCGTATCGTCGCCGCCCAGATTGACGAACTCGGCATGGCCGACCGCGGCAAAACGTACCGTATCGCCCGGTTGCATCAGGCTGTAGCCCTCACGCTCGCGATCAAACAGTTTGGCCGGGGTGCGACCGATCAGGTTCCAGCCACCCGGCGACACCACCGGATAAGCCGCAGTCTGCCGCTCGGCAATCCCCACACTGCCGGCCGCCACACGCTTGCGCGGGGTATTCAAACGGGGCGCGGCCAGCACTTCTTCAACCAGTCCCATAAAGGCAAACCCCGGTGCAAAACCCAGCGCGAAGACCTGATACTCACGCTCGCTGTGGCGACGAATCACCTCCTCCACAGCCAGCCCGCTGCGCTGCGAAAGCAGGCTCAGCTCAGGTCCGACACTGAGGTCATACCAGACCGGCAACACATGACATTGACCACTGGCCCGGGCGTTCGGGGTCAGATCGGTCAAGGCTTCGGCGATCAGCTCCCGCGCCTGGACCGGACTCAAGGCGAGCAAATCGTAATGCACCATCAGGGTCGTATAAGACGGCACCAGATCGATCAAATGCCCGGCGAATCCTGCACGCAGTCGCTCGCTGGCGGCGAGCATCCACGGCATGTTGGCTTCGGCGATTTCATCGAACAACCGCACCATCAAACAATCGATGGCCACCACTTCAACCCGTGGCTTCATGGCGCGCTCTGCTGATTCAACGCTTCACGGATCCGCTGCACCGCCGCCACCGAACTGGCGTTGTCGCCGTGTACGCAGAGGGTGTTGGCCTGCAAATGCAAGGCGCTGCCGTCGCTGGCGACAAGCTTGTCACCGCGAGCGATAGTCAGCGCCTGTTGAATGATGGTCTCGGGATCGTGATGCACCGACCCCGGCAACTGCCGTGAAACCAGATGCCCGGCGCTGTCATAGGCACGGTCGGCGAATGCTTCGAACCACAGCGTCACACCGTACTCGTCGCCCATCAGTTGAGCCGCGTGGTTGTCACGGGTCGCCATCAGCATCAACGGTAATAGGGGGTCATACGCCGCGACGGCCTGAATCACCGCCCGCAGTTGCGCCGGGTTGGCCATCATGTCGTTGTACATCGCACCGTGGGGTTTGACGTAACTGACGCGAGTTCCCTGAGCCCGGCAAATGCCGTCCAGCGCACCGATCTGGTAGTGCAGCAGATCCTGAAGTTCCTGCGCGGTGTAGGCCATGGAACGGCGGCCAAACCCCACCAGATCCTGATAGGCCGGATGCGCACCTATCTGCACGCCATGGCTCAGCGCCAGGCTGACGGTCTTGCGCATGATGCTCGGGTCACCGGCATGGAACCCGCAGGCAATGTTGGCGCAATCGATGTACGGCATCACTTCGGCATCCAGCCCCATGGTCCAGTGACCAAAGCTTTCGCCGATATCGCAGTTCAATAGCAGGCGGCTCACAGTGAGTACTCCTGAGGTTTTTTCGTTTTAACCGGGGACGTTCGAGCTGTCCCACAGATTATCAGTTACTGCGCTTCGAGTTGCTTGCCACGGGTTTCCGGCAGGCTCAACGCCGCCAGGATCACTACACCGTAGGACACCGCCGCAAACGCGCCGATCCCGACGCTCAGCGGTACTTTCTGGCTGAGCAAACCGATCAGCAGCGGAAACAGCGCCGCCAGCGCGCGACCAACGTTGTAGCAAAAGCCCTGGCCCGAACCGCGAATCCGCGTTGGAAACAGCTCGGTGAGAAACGCGCCCATGCCACTGAAAATCCCCGAGGCGAAGAACCCCAGCGGGAAGCCCAGCCAGAGCATCACACCATTGCTGACCGGCAGTTGGGTGTAGAGCAGCACAATGGTGAACGAGCCGACCGCGAACAGAATGAAGTTCTTCTTGCGACCCAGAATGTCAGTCATATAGGCGCTGATCACATAGCCGGCGTAAGACCCGAGAATCACCATCGCCAGATAACCGCCGGTGCCGAGCACGCTCAGTCCGCGCTCGTTTTTCAGGAAGGTCGGCAGCCAGGAAGTGATCGCGTAGTAACCGCCCAGGGCGCCAGTGGTCAGCAAGGACGCGCGAAACGTGGTGCTGAGCATGCCGGGGGCGAAAATCTCGTAGAACCTCGACGGGTTGCTCGGTTCCTGCCGGGCCTTGGCCTGGCGGTAGATTTCCGGGTCCTTGACCAGTCGGCGGACGAAGATCACGAAAATTGCCGGCACAATGCCGAGGATGAACAGCGCGCGCCAGGCATCCTCCGGCGGCAGGATCGAGAACAGTAGCGCATACAGAATCGCCGTCAGGCCCCAGCCCAGGGCCCAGCCGGATTGCACCATGCCCACCGCCTTGCCGCGGTCTTTGGCGCGGATCACCTCGCCCATCAGTACTGCGCCGGCAGTCCATTCACCACCGAAACCGAAGCCCATCAAGGTTCGGGCGATCAACAGTTGTTCGTAGTTTTGCGCGAACCCGCAGAGGAAGGTGAAGAAGGCAAACCACAGCACTGTCAGTTGCAAGGTGCGCACGCGACCGATGCGGTCAGAGAGAATCCCGGCGACCCAACCGCCAATCGCCGAAGCGATCAGCGTGCTGGTGTGGATCAGCCCCGCTTGGCCAGTGGTGATGCCCCACATGGCGATCAGTGTTGGCACCACAAAGCTCAGCATTTGGGTGTCCATACCGTCCAGGCCATAGCCGATCTTGCAGCTCCAGAAGGTTCGGCGTTCCTGCTGATTGATGTTGCGATACCAGTCGAAGGGGCCGGGGCGGCTCTCGATCTTGGGTTTGGCGACATCGAGCGTGTCGGGCGCACTCATGGCAAATCTCCAGCTGAATTTTATTGGTATTGTTCTGAACACCGACGACGCCTATCGTGGGTTTGGCGCATTTTTCGACGACGGCGCCCTGCCCGTCCAACTAATAAAAACCCTGCCAAGGCATAAGAAAAAGTTGATCGCATGAACCTCAAATTTCTCGAAACCTTCGTTTGGGTCGCCCGGTTGAAAAGTTTTCGCCTGACGGCCGACAAGCTCTTCACCACCCAGGCCTCGATTTCCAGCCGCATCGCGGTGCTGGAAAGCGAGCTTGGGGTAAAGCTGTTCCTGCGTGATTCACGCGGTGTGAAGCTGACGCCCGAAGGTGTGAAGGTGCTCGATTACGCCGAGCAAATGCTCGACACCATGCAAGCGCTGAAGCAGTCGCTGGAAACCCGCTCAAGCAAGGTCGGACGGGTTCGCATCGGCGTGATGGACACGGTCATTCACACCTGGCTCAGTCCGTTGGTGGCACAGATGACCGATCACTATCCGTTGGTAGAAATCGAGTTGGTCGCCGATACCTCGCTGAATCTCTGCGATCAGCTGCAAAAAGGTTTTCTCGACCTGATTCTGCAAACCGACCTGCTGCGCCAGGAAAGCGTGCGCAGCCTGGAACTGGCCAGCCACCCGATGGGCTGGATCGTCGCCAGCCATTCGATCTACAACCGCAACTACACCAGCGTCGCCGAACTGGCCCGTGAACGGATCATCACCTACTCGAAAAACTCCCACCCGCATCAGGACGTGCTCAGCCTGATGCAGGCCAATGGCGTACTCGCGCCAAAGCTCAATTGCGTGAATTCGGTGTCGGCGATTATCCGATTGCTGCGTGACGGTTTCGGCATTGGTGCCTTGCCGCCGGTGCTGGTCAGTGAAGAACTGGCCCGGGGCGAATTGACCTTGCTGGCCATCGACCAACGCCCGCCCAACCTGCAAGTGGTGGTCTCATGGCGGGTCGGCGCGGAATGGGTCGAGGAGATTGTGGCGTTGTGTCAGCACGTGGTGGAGGGCTATGCGCAGAAGGTCGGTGAGCACTACATCGTCTTGAGCAAAGACTAAACCAGCCTCTGAATAGGAGCTTTCCCACACCACAAGTAGGAATTACTATCATTTGCATTATTGTTTTTAGAAGGTATTCTCAGCGCGCATTCAGCTAAACAACTGTCCAGAAGGAGTCGGACCTGATGCGCGCCTACACGCAACAACAGCAGCAACTGCTCTCACACTGGAGCGAAGCCCTTGGCACCCAGGCTTTCCAGTCCCACCGCATCACCCTCGATCATTTGAGCAATGCGCTGGAACCCGCCGCCCAGCGCTGTTTTCAACGCCTGATCCAGGCGCTGTTTCGTGAAGGCCTGATCAACCCTGACGCCTGCGAATACGACGACAACCGCCGCTGCTGGCTGCCGCTGGGCGACGGTGCGCACCTGTGCTTCGATCACCTGTCCGGTGGCAGGATGAACAGCTGGGACGTACGCGGCAGTATCGTTCTGCACACCCCCGATGCATTGCCGCACAAGATCCAGTTGCCCAGCGAACTGCTGGCCCATCTCGCCACCCAGCTCAACCCGCCCGCCTCTGCGCAGGTACTGGAACGTCTGGCCCGCGAGCTGGATGACAGCTACAGCAACGACACCCTGTGCCTGGCGTTTCACCATGGATGGACCGAACGCCTGAGAGAGCAGATCGGCACCGAACACGACGACAACCTGCTCGCCTGGCTCAAAGCCAGCCCCGGTCACCAGAACCCGACATCACTGCTCGAACAGTGGGGCACGCTCGGCCATCCATGGCACCCCAACTACAAGACCAAACTGGGCTTGAGCGCCACTCAGGTCATCGCTTTCTCGCCGGAGTTCGAAGCGAGTTTCCCGATCGTGCTGTGCGCCCTGCACCGCCAGTACGCCCACGTCGAAACGCTGGTCGGCAGCGCCGATTACTGGGGCTGGTGGCAAGGTCACTTCCCACAGGCCGCCGAACAATTGCAGCGCCATTTGCAGCAATTGGGCCTGGAAGTAACGGACTACCTCCCGCTCCCGTCGCACCCCTGGCAAGCCGATGAAGAGCTGCCAAAATCGTTCGCCAACGAAATCGCCGACAACCTGCTGATCATCACCGACATCGTGGCCTTCACTGGCCATCCGACCATGTCGTTCCGCACGGTCGTACCGGAGGCCAGTCGCGTTGCGCCGATGGTCAAATTGCCGGTGGCCTTACGGCTGACCAGCGTGCAGCGCACCGTGTCGCCGCGCTCGGCCCGAATGGGGCCGCGCATCAGTCAGCTGTTGCTGGATATTCTCGATCAGGAGCCGCAGATTCAGCGCCTGCTGAACATCGTGCCGGAGCGCATCGGCGTGCATTACGCGCCACAACCGGCCAATGACGAACTGTCCCGGCATGCCGCCGTGCTGTACCGCGACAACCCGCTGACCCTGCTGCAAGCAGGCGAGTTGGCGATACCGGTCGGCAGCCTGTTCGCCGTCAACGAATTCGAACAACCTTTGCTGCGCGATTGGGTACGCCTGGCCCAGGGCCGTGACGACAGCGAGGCCATGCTGGCGTTCTTCGAGGACTACCTGTCGATTGCCGTACCGAGCCTGTTGGGCATTTACCTGATGTATGGCGTGGCGTTCGAAGCGCACCAGCAAAACAGCTTCATGGTGATGGGCGCTGACGGGCAGTTGAATCGGCTGTTACTGCGTGACTTCGGCGACATCCGCATCGATCGCAAGACCCTGCATGCCAAGGGCCTGGATATCCAGCTGCACGATCCGAAAATGACCCTGTACGACGAGTCCGGTTTTGTCCGCGACAAACTCCTGCACACCACGTTCATGTGCCACCTCGGCGAGCTGACGTTGCTCTGCGCCCGTCACTGGAACGTATCGGAAAACCTCCTGTGGGAGCGATTGGCAGCGCACGTTGCAGAGTGTTTCGACGCCTTGCGTGAACACGTCGAACCGGCACGCTGGGACAGCGAGCGCGCGGCCTTGCTGGAACAGGACTGGCCGGCCAAATCGTTCATGCGCATGCGCTTGCACGACAGCCACGCCGACATCGTCGGACGCCTGAGCAACCCACTGCGATCCAGCGCCCATGCTCGCTGACAGTCGCGCGTTGCGACTGCTGATCGTCATCCAGTTGGTCTCCATGGGTGCCATGGAAATGAGCGGCCCGTTCTGGCCCTTGCAGATCCGCCATCTGCTCGGGCCCGAGGGCGCCGGCTATACCGCGTTGTTATCGGCGCTGGTCTATGCCGGCCCGATGCTCGCCGCCATGCTCCTGACTCCCGTATGGGGCCGGTTGGGTGATCGCACCGGACACAAGCCGATGATCGTTCGGGCGTTACTGGCATTGGCGTTGTGCCAAGGGTTGGCGGCCATCACCGTCGACCCGTGGCTGCTGGTGGGCATTCGCGTAATGCAAGGCGCATTGGCCGGGTTTCTCGCCGCCGCGCAAGCCTATGCCCTGGCCTGCTGCGACAGCTCCCGGCGCGGCCACACCCTGGCCCGCCTGCAATCAGCGACCGCCGTCGGCTCGCTGATCGGCCCGGTGCTGGGCGGCTGGTTGATGGACATCTCGGGATTCGCCCTGCTCTGTTATGGCGCGACGGCGATTTGCCTGCTGTGCGCACTGGGGAGTTTTTTCCTTCCGGCCGACAAGGCGCGCGCCACGACGAAAAAACCGCTTGCGCCGGTGGTCCTGCCCAAAGGCTGGCTCGGTGGAATCCTGCTGGTGATCGTGTTGATTCAGGCCGCGAAGATGATGCCGCAGCCGTTCTACGCGCTGTACGTCGCCGAGATTCTGCACGCACCGAGCTGGCTGATCGGCGCCACTTATGCGGCGAGCGCCGCGACCCTGGCCATTTCCGCCCCACTGTGGGGACGCCTGTTCGACCGCTGGCAACCGGCCTACACCTTGCGCGTCATCGAAGGCGTCGCCTGGCTGTGCGCCCTGACACTGGCGGCCACGGCACTGGCCAACGAATGGCTGGGGTTCCTCGTCAGCCGGCTGGTCTGGGGTGTCTGGCAAGGCGCCCTGCTGCCGGTCGCCTATGCACTGATCGCCAACACCGTTGCTTCAAGCCAACAGGGTTTTGCCCTCGGCCTCGGCAACAGCGCGGCCAAGGCTGGCGCCTTGCTTGGTGCCGTACTCGGCGGGATCGGCATGGGGCTGGTGGGGCTGAACCACAGCTTCTGGCTGGTGGCGCTGACTTACGCACTGGCCGCCATCGGGATTCGCTGGGTGCGGAGTTTCACCTCCACACCCGGCCCCACACCCTTATCTACCCACACTTATCAAAACTAAAAAGACCACGTCATGACCCGAACCAAACTTTCTCTGTTGATTCCGCTGCTTGGCTCCTTCAGCGCCCAGACCTGGGCCGAGGAGACCGAGCAGCAACCCGGCACCCTGAACATGCAAGCCACCGTCGTCTCGGCGACTCGCAGCGAAGCGAGCATTGCCTCGATTCCGGGCTCGGTGCAGGTCATCGACGAACAGCAAGTCCGCGAGCAGAGCGGCGCGGGTCGCCGGGTCTCCGACATTCTCGGACAACTGGTGCCCGGCCTTGCGCCGTCCAGCGGCGGGATGAGCAACTTTGGCCAGACCCTGCGCGGGCGCAACATGCTGGTGTTGATCGACGGCGTATCGCAGAACGCCACGCGCGATAACTTCCGCCAGCTCAACAGCATTGCGCCGGCCAGCATCGAGCGCATCGAAGTGATTTCCGGCGCCAGCAGCATCTACGGTGCCGGCGCTTCGGGCGGCATCATCAACATCATCACCAAGCGCAACCAGGGCCAGGACATTGCCTACAGCAGCAAACTGGGCCTGACCAGCGGCAACAACCTCAACAGCAAAGGCTTCGCCTACGAAGCTTTCCAGAGTGCGACCGGGCGCAAGGACGCGCTGGACTGGTACGTATCCGCCGACCTGACCCAGCGCAACGATCAGTTCGATGGCAACGGCAAGCGCATCCCCCAGGACACCTCCCAGGGCAGCAACATGGACACCGAAACCTATGACCTGCAAGGTCGTTTCGGTTACGAACTGGATGCCGACAAAAAACTCAGCCTGTCGCTGCAGGACTACAAGGACCAGCAGGACACGGACTTCACCAAAGACCCGAAAAACCTGCAGCAAGCCGTAGCGGTCAAAGGGCTGAAACTCGACGACCAGCCCTACACCCATAACCAGGCGGTCAACCTCAACTACACCGACAAGGACTTCTACGGTCAGGGCCTGCAACTGGAAAGTTACTGGCGCCGGGCCGATGCGCTGTTCTTCCCGGACCTGTCGCGGGGCAAGGCCGGGATCGCCGACAACAACAGCGTGCAGGATGTCTATGGCTTGCGCGCGGCCATCGACACGCCGTTGCCGGCCATCGGCAGCGCTACGGGCAATCTGGTCTGGGGCGCCGACTACGATCACGAACGCTCGCGCCAGCGGGGTGACCAGTACACCCTCAAAGGGCTGACCTACACCAAGACCGGCACCACCTTCGAGATGGGCCCGGATCTCGAAACCACCACCAAGGCGCTGTTCGGGCAGATGTCCTGGGACGTTGGCGACTGGACATTGCGTGGCGGTGTGCGCCGCGAGTGGATCGAAAGTGAGGTCGCCGACAGCATCGCCTACGGTCAGATCGTCCAGACCGGCGTTCGCGCCACCCTGCCCGGCGACACCCTCAAATATGACGCCACGCTGTACAACCTGGGCGCGGTCTATCACCTGAGCGAGAACCAGGACCTCTTCGCCAATTACAGCCAGGGATTTTCGCTGCCGGATATCCAGCGCTTCTTGCGTGATGTGAACAGTACCTTCGACATCCAGAGCCTCAACGCCCAGGCCATCAAGGTCGACAGCTACGAGTTGGGCTGGCGCGGCAACTGGGACCAGTGGCAGGCCGATGTCACCGTGTATGAAAACACCTCGGACGTAACCCAGTTCTACGATGCCAACGATCGCGTCCTGCGCCTGATCAACCAGAAGGAACGGGTGCGCGGCATCGAAAACAGCCTGACCTACCGCGCGACCGATCACTGGTCGGTGGGGGGCACTTACGCGTGGGCCAAGGGCGAGACCGAGCAGAACGGCAAATGGATCGACCTGCCGGCGACACGCATCTCACCAGCCAAAACCACGCTGTTCGTCGGCTACACCGAAGATGACTACACCCTGCGTTTGCAAGGCATGCGCCTGGCCAGTTACGACGCCGCCGCCAAGGACAACAACGGGCGCGACATCAAGGGCTATACGCTGGTGGACCTGCTGGGCTCGGTGCGATTGCCGGTCGGGCGTCTTGAAGGCGGGGTGTACAACCTGACCGACCGTACGTACGTCAACCTGTTCGCCCAGGCCAATGCCAAAGCGCCGTTCGCCAACGCCGAAGGCCGTACGTTGAGCATGAGCTACTCGATCGACTGGTAAATAAAACAGGAGCCGGCGTGCCGGCTCCTGCACTTTCGATGGCGTTACAAACCGCGTAAATCGCGCTCTTCAATCGGCCGGCTCTGGCGCAGGCGCTTGCCGCCCAACACCACCCAGTCGATCAGGCGGAACAGGCATTCCAGCCCGAACGACAGCAACATCGCCCCGCTCAGCCCCCAGCCCATGGCTTCAGGCGTCAGCAATAGCTGGTAGCTGTAGCCGTTCCAGGTTTCCTTGCGAATATCCGGGTCAGCCGCCAACACCACTTGCAGGACGCGGATGTACCACGGGCCTTGCATGGCCTGGAATTGCTTGTCCAGCGCCAATTGGCGAGTGAGCAAGGTGCTCAGGCTGTCGGCATCGCTGCGAAACACCGGGTCGTCACTGGCACGGTAATGAGCAACCAATGCTTGCAGATCGCCCTTGAAGAACTGCTCGGCGGTGCCTTGGAACCCTCGCAAGCCGGTCTGCGCTTCGATCAGGTGCGCCTCGACCCGCTTGGCGTAGTCGTTGATGAAACCCGGTACCTGCACACCCACCAACAGGCCGATCGCAAACAACACCAGCCGCAAATAACTGAGCAACATAGAAAGGTGTTCCTTATTCGGTCTTGCCCTGGCTGACGCATTCGCCGCGTCGCCACAGGCTCCATTGGCCCGGTTCGTAACGGGTCCAGGTTTCGTTTTCGGTCAGGGGTTCGGTGGCAATGACCGTCACCACATCGTTGGGGGTGGTTTCGGCCTGGAAGTCGACGATGACGTCCGCATCCTTCAAGCGTGCCGGACCAAACGGTGCGCGCCGGGTGATGTGCGCCAATTTGCTCGAGCAATAACAGAACAGCCAGTCGCCGTCGCTCAACAGGCAGTTGAACACACCTTTGCTGCGATACTCGGCGCACGCCGCCACCAGGCTCGGCAGCAACTGCTCGACTTCAACCGGCTCCGGGAAGGCTTCACGTACGCGGTTGAGCACATCGCAGAATGCCGCTTCACTGTCGGTGTCGCCGATTGGCCGGTAAAAACTGGCGGTTGGCTGGAAGTCGGCGAGTTGGCCGTTATGCGCGAAGCACCAGTTGCGGCCCCACAACTCACGCACGAACGGGTGGGTGTTGGACAGGCAGACCTTGCCGACGTTGGCCTGGCGGATATGCCCGATCACCACTTCGCTTTTGATCGGATAGCGCTGTACCAGCTGCGCGACTTCGGACTCACAACTCGCCGCCGGGTCCTGAAACAAGCGCAGGCCGCGACCTTCATAGAACCCGATCCCCCAACCGTCCCGATGCGGGCCGGTTCGACCACCACGTTGCATCAGCCCGGTGAAGCTGAACACGATATCGGTCGGTACATTGGCGCTCATGCCCAATAATTCACACATGCCTGGACTCTCGCTTCAATGCCGGGGCAACGTCAAAGACGGGGTTCAACTCGCGAACGCTGGGGGTTGCTTGGCACCGGCGGACGACCATAACGATCATCGCCAGCACCGCCGAAGGGCTGGTCATCATCCGGATCGGCAGCCTTGGCAGCGGCTTTCGCGGCGGCCTCCCGCTCCTTGCGAGCATTGGCGGCGCGCTCGATGGGAAAGCGGATCAACGCGAAGATCAGGTAAATGCCGAAGGCGATCATGCTGTACATGACCAGGTCGGAGATCGCGCGCCAGATGTTGTTACCAACCTTGAACAGCAGGTCCAGGGCGGTAATGGCGATGGCCGGGGCGAATTTTTCCTTCACCGGGTCGATAATGGTCGGGCTGAACAACAGCACGACCATGAGCAGACGCAGTGGCTCGCGCAACCAGCGCCACATCCAGCGGGTCAGCCGCATCCACACCAACAGGCAGCCTAAAGCGGCAAAGGCGTAAAGGCCCCAAGCGATCAGATAGTCGTTCTCGGTCATGGTGTCCATGGCAAGGCAGGCAAAGAGGCGCTTATGATAACGGCTTTTCACCGATCAGGCTGCCCCGCTGTCTGTGAAGCCATTTTTACATTACGCCCGAGAGTCCTTCATGCCCCTTTCCGCCCACGTTTGCAGCGCCCCGATTGCCCACAAGGCCGACGGCGATGACCCGTACGCCTGGCTGCAGGAGCGCGACAGCGCACAGGTGCTCGACTACCTCAAGGCTGAAAACAGCTATCAGGAAGCACAACTGGCCGACCAGGCCGAGCTGCGAGAAACCCTGTTCAACGAAATAAAAAGCCGGATTCTCGAAACCGACCTGTCGCTGCCCTCCCCGTGGGGCCCCTACCTGTATTACACCCGCACCGTCGCCGGTGACGAATATGCCCGGCATTACCGCTGCCCGCGCCCGGCCGACGACAGCCTGCTGGTCGATGAAAGCCAGGAACAGCTGCTGCTCGACCCCAATGAGCTGGCCAATGGCGGTTTTTTCTCGCTGGGCGCCTTCAGCATCAGCCCGGACCACCAGCGCCTGGCCTACAGCCTCGATACCAGCGGCGAAGAGATTTACACGCTGTTCGTCAAGGAACTGTCCAACGGCAAGGTCAGTGAACTGACGTTCGACAATTGCGACGGCAGCATGACCTGGGCCAACGACAGCCTGACGCTGTTTTTCGGCGAGCTGGATGACACTCATCGCCCACACAAGCTGTTTCGTTATCGTCTCGACGGTACCGCCGCCGAAGAAGTCTTCCATGAAGCGGACGGGCGGTTTTTCCTGCACTGCTACCGCTCAAGCTCCGAACGCCAGTTGCTGCTGTCGCTGGGCAGCAAAACCACCAGCGAAGTCTGGGTGCTCGATGCTTCGCAACCACAACAGCCGTTCACCTGCCTGGCACGACGGGTTGAAGATCACGAGTACGACGTCGACCACGGCAAGCTCGACGATCAATGGACCTGGCTGATTCGCAGCAATCGCGACGGCATCAACTTTGCGTTGTATCAGGCTGCCGACACCGGGGTCGCGCCAACCGAAAGCGACTGGCAAAACCTGATCCCTCACAGCGACACGGTGATGCTTGACGGCATGAGCCTGAATGCCTCGGCCATGACCCTGAGCCTGCGCGAAGGCGGTTTGCCGATCATCGAAGTTCACCCGCAAGGCCTGCCCGCTTACCGCGTGCAACTGCCGGACGCGGCCTACAGCCTGCATGTGCAAAACAGCCTGGAGTTTGCCAGCGACAAGATACGCCTGCGTTACGAGGCGTTGAATCGCCCGGCGCAGATTCGTCAGCTAGAGCTTGCCAGCGGCGAGCAGAAGGTGCTCAAGGAAACCCAGGTGCTCGGCCCCTTCGACGCCGATGCCTACGTCAGTCAGCGCCTGTGGGCGACCGCGCCCGATGGCACACAGGTGCCGATCAGCCTGGTGGTCAAACGTGAAATGCTCGGCAAGCCGACGCCGCTTTACCTCTACGGCTACGGCGCCTACGGCGAAAGCCTCGACCCGTGGTTCTCCCATGCGCGCCTGAGCCTGCTCGATCGCGGCATGGCCTTCGCCATCGCCCACGTGCGCGGCGGCGGTGAACTGGGCGAAGCCTGGTATCGCGCAGGCAAGCAGGAACACAAGCAGAACACCTTCAACGACTTTATCGCCTGCGCCGAACATCTGATCGCCAACGGCCACACCACCGCCAAACAACTGGCCATCAGCGGCGGCAGTGCCGGCGGATTGCTGATCGGCGCGGTGCTCAACCAGCGCCCGGAACTGTTTGCGGCGGCGATTGCCGAGGTGCCGTTCGTCGACGTGCTCAACACCATGCTCGATCCGGACTTGCCGCTGACCGTCACCGAATACGACGAGTGGGGCAATCCTGAAGAGCCGGCAGTTTATGATCGGATCAAGGCGTACGCGCCGTACGAAAACGTCAGCGCTCACGCCTATCCTGCAACCCTGGTGATCGCCGGCTACAACGACAGCCGTGTGCAGTATTGGGAAGCGGCCAAGTGGGTGGCCAAGTTGCGAGCGACCAAATCCGACAATAATCTGTTGCTGCTCAAGACCGAACTGGGTGCCGGTCATGGCGGGATGAGCGGGCGTTATCAAGGATTACGTGACGTAGCCCTCGAATACGCATTTGTTTTCAAGGTACTGGGAATCGCCTGAGGAACTCTGCAAGGCGTACAGGTCTTAAATGTGGGAGCGAGCCTGCTCGCGATAGCGGTGGATCAGCCAACACCAAGGTTGAATGTAATGCCGCTATCGCGAGCAGGCTCGCTCCCACAAGGGATTGGCAATTACCCACAAAGCCCAACTCAGCAACAGACACAAGAAAAAGACTGTGATGACATGTCAGAACCGACCCTGTTGAACAAAGAAATTCGCGACTGGCTGATGGACTGCGGCCTGTTCGATCAACTGCAACTGGCCGATTTCACGGCGGCTGCCGGCTACTTCAGCATCAGCACCATCGCCGAGGGCCAGGAGATCTTCCACGAAGGTGATGCCGGCAGCTTCATGTGCATCATTCACTCGGGTCAGGTGGCGGTGCAGAAAACCAATAGCGACGGCAAGCCGGTGACGATCGCAACGTTGCGCAGCGGCCGGGCATTCGGCGAAATGGCCGTCCTCGATGGCGAACGGCGCTCGGCCAGTTGCGTGGCGGCGAGCAATTGCCAACTGCTCAACCTGGGCAAGGACTCGCTGGAAAAGATGCTCAACGACGCACCGAAAATCGCCGCGAAGATCATCCGTGCCATTGCCGTGTCGCTGTCCAAACGCCTGCGCATGGCCGACGGCCAATTGCTCTCGCAACAGATTTAACCGCCGGGGGATTTGTTTTTTTGCTGAATCTGCTCAAGCCCTGGCAAGGTCTGGTCCTTGGGCGGGTTGGGCATTTCGATCGGTGGCAACAACGGTTCACCACCGCTACTGCTGCCGACCTTGGGCACCGTGGTCGGGGTAATCTGCGGGTATGGCGTGGGGGTAGCGGTGCCGGGTGAGCCCGGGGCTGCCGAGGGTGTAACAGGGACCGTTTGCAACTCTTGCGCCTGCGCTGCACTTATCGAGAGCGCGGCCAACACAATGACCGTTAGAATGGTGCGCTTCATCAATGGCTCCGTTGCCCTTGCTTGTTGCCTTAAGGCTACTCCCAACCGCGCAAGATTGCCCTTCTCAATGCCGGTTTCTCTTCCCTGATGCCAGTTTCCCTCCTTTAAAGAGAGCCCCATGAAACGTTTCGTTCTGCTCGACACCACCCCGATCCCCGAAAACGGCGGTGCCCTGTGCCTGTTCGAGTACGGCGAAGATTTCGTCATCAAGATCCAGGGCGGTGACGGCGGACAATTGATGAACACCCGCATGCACGGCTCCGAAGACGCCCTGGCCGAGATTCCTTGCCGCAAGGTCGCCGGCCGGCCGAATTCACGGGTGCTGATCGGTGGCCTCGGCATGGGGTTCACCCTCGCTTCGGCGCTCAAGCACCTGGGCAAGACCGCTGAAGTGGTGGTCGCCGAACTGGTGCCGGGGGTGATCGAGTGGAACCGCGGGCCGCTGGGCGAAAAGTCCGGGCGACCGCTGCTCGACCCGCGCACGGTGATCCGCATGGAAGACGTGGCCAAGGTCCTGCAGGCCGAACCGCAAGGTTTCGACGCGATCATGCTCGACGTCGATAACGGCCCCGAAGGCCTGACCCAGAAAGCCAACAGCTGGCTGTACTCGGCCGGAGGACTGAGCGCCTGCGCCAAGGCCCTGCGCCCCAAAGGTGTGCTCGCCGTATGGTCAGCCAGCGCTGACCGGCAATTTTCCGACAAATTGAAAAAGGCCGGCTTCAAGGCCGAAGAAGTGCAAGTCTTCGCCCATGGCAACAAAGGCACCCGACACACGATCTGGATTGCCGAGAAGCTCAAGGCCTGAGCTAAACTCTCGTTATTACCGTCATTAGTCTTTTTACAAAGGTGAACCCATGAGTTCGTCAACGCCTCCCTCCAACACGGCCAAACTGGACCGCATCCTCGCCGACGCCCAGCGCGACCGTGAAATGGGTTACCGCGACAAGGCCCTGAAGATGTACCCGCACGTCTGCGGCCGCTGTGCCCGTGAGTTTTCCGGCAAACGCCTGAGCGAGTTGACCGTGCACCACCGCGACCACAACCACGACAACAACCCGCAGGACGGTTCCAACTGGGAGCTGTTGTGCCTGTACTGCCACGACAACGAACACTCGCGCTACACCGACCAGCAGTACTTCGGCGACGGCTCACTGAGCACGCCGAAAATCGCCAAGGCAACGCATAACCCGTTTGCCGCGTTGGCCGGGTTGATGAAAAAGGACGACTGAAGACCTTCAGCGTCTGAGCGGGCCTCATCGCGAGCAGGCTCGCTCCCACATTGGTTTTGGGTGATCACAAATAGTGTGTTCACAGAAGATCCCCTGTGGGAGCGAGCCTGCTCGCGATAGCAATAGACCCGACACCACCAATCTACAATCTGACCACCATCGAGCAATCCCCGTATAATCGCGGTTTTTCTCGAAGGGCACCCCGCTCGTGGCAAACAAACGGTACAGCTGCATTGGTTTGTATAACCCCAAATCACCGGAGAACGTCGGTTCGGTGATGCGCGCCGCCGGCTGTTACGGCGTGGCGTCGGTGTTCTACACCGGCAAGCGTTATGAACGCGCCCGTGACTTTGTCACCGACACCAAGAAAATCCACCACGACATTCCGCTGATCGGCATCGACGACCTGAAGAAAATCCTCCCGCTGGGCTGCGTCCCGGTGGCGGTCGAGCTGGTCGATGGCGCCCGTTCGCTGCCTGAGTACACCCATCCGGACCGTGCGCTGTACATCTTCGGCCCGGAAGACGGTTCGCTCGATAAAGAGATTCGCGAGTGGTGCGAAGACGTGGTCTACATCCCGACCACCGGCTGCATGAACCTGGCGGCCACCGTCAACGTGGTGCTTTACGACCGCATGGCCAAGGGCAATAACACCCGTTCCGGTCCAAAATTTCGCTGATACGCTGAGCGCGGGATGGAACGAGACGGCCGACTGCACGGTCGGCTGTATAACCATTGCCCCTGAGGAGACAGATCATGAGCGACATCAAACGCGTAGAACCCACGCCGCTCCAGACGCCACCAACGCAAAACGTCCAGGGCTGGGAACGCGTCGCGAGCATGGCCGGTGGTGTGGTGATGGTCGGCAAAGGCCTGCGCCGTGGTGGCGTGTTCGGGCTGATCGAGGTGGCACTCGGCGGTGCAGCCCTGGCTCGCGGCATCACCGGTCACAGCTCGGCCAAAAGCTTCTTCGAAAAAAGTCGTCAGGACCTGAACAACGCCAGGTCGAAAATTGAACGGGCCGGCGCAGAGCTCAAAACCCTTAAAGCCAATGCCGATGCGGCAACCCGTACCGCGACGGTGACGGGCAATGATTCGCTGAAGTCGCCCAAGGCTGGGGTTTGATCCGAGTAATGTACTGAGGCTTAAGGCCTCATCGCGAGCAGGCTCGCTCCCACACTGGATCTTTGTCGTATACATAATCTGTGTTCATACAGAATCAATGTGGGAGCGAGCCGGCTCCGGGCGGCGATCCGACGATGGCGGTGTCAGCGAAGCAACTCGGTATCCAGCACTTTCGACGGCTCGCCGATAATGCTCTGGGCCAATACCACAAACTCCTTGGTRCTCACCCGTCCAAGGTCCATCGCGCCGCGCAACATGTCGTCCAATGAACGCTTGTTGCGGGTTTTCAGGCGAATTTCGCGGTCCAGCTCCTGTAGCAGCAACACCGCTTTGGCGAGCTGCGCCGCGCTGAGCTGATCGCCACGCAGAGTGCTGACGTGGTGGCTGACCTTGGCCATTTTGTCTTCCAGCGTCTGATAACGCTCATCGCTCATGCCACCGGCACGGCGCAGCAGTTCAATCGCGTAGTACTCGGCAAAGCCTTCGTTGATCCAGTCACTGCGATCACTGTCCTTGATTCGCCCCAATACCTGGACCAACTCACGGAGCAACGGGCTGCTGCCGCTTTCACTGACCAACGGCAAATGACTGTGCAGATAAATCGATTCGTGCCCGGCCAGGCTACCGCGCCACATCGGGTCGGCGGCGCCCACAATCAGCAGCTTGCCGGGATGACGCGGATACAGCGCCTGCACTTGCGGCCAGACGAAGGTCAGCAGCGTCAACACGTCCATCCGGTGCATGCCCTGCCCTTGCGGCGAGGCAACCGTGACTTCGGTTTCGCCCAGGCGTGTACGACGACTGCCCAGGTTGCCGGCGAGCATCCAGCCCGTGGGACGGTCGAGCCGCCGAGCAACGTTGTCGATGCGAAAGCGGTTCTTGCCAACCCGCGGCCAGGAAGTCTCGACGCTTTTCCAGCCTTCCGGCAATTCGAACTCCAGCCGCGACACCAGCTCGACACCGTCCTGCTGATCCAGGCGCGCTGCCGGGACCAGGTCGTCGCCACGCATCAACGCCCAATTGGGCGTCATGCGGGTATCGAAACTGGCGTTCTTGAGGGGGTGACTGATGCGTACCCGGTAGGTCAGGCTGGCCTTGTCAGCAGCCGGATGCCAGACGCCACGCGCCGCGTTGCCCGGAATGAGCTGCCACTGACCATCGGCCTTGAAGTCGCTGTACTGGCTGCCATCGCCCAGATCAAAATCCAGGCTGCGCACCGCCGAGCCATGTGCCAGGGTCAAGCGCACTTCAGCCTGATCGCTTTGCGGCAATAATCGTACGTGGTAATCGAGATCGACTTTTTTTGCCGCCCACACCGGTGAACCCAGCACCAGCAACGACAAAACCAACGGCAGCTTCAACCCAACAGCCATACACACTCCTTCGTGACTTGCTCGTACTACGACAGGTACTTAACCCGCCCGAAAAATCAGATGATCTTCCCAATCATCCTCAGCCACGCTGCCTTCAGCGAGCATGCGCCCGGACTGGGAAATGCGCTCGTGGTGCACGGCATCCCGATCGCCGCAGACCAGGTGATGCCAAAGCGGCAAGTCCTTGCCCTCACTGACCAAACGGTAACCGCACGTCGGCGGCAGCCACTTGAACTGATCGGCTTTGCCCGGTGTGAGCTGGATGCAGTCCGGTACCGAGTCGCGACGGTTCGCGTAGTCGGTGCACTGACAGGTTTTCAGGTCCAGCAGTTTGCAGGCAATACGCGTGTAGTAGACGCTGTTGTCTTCTTCGTCCTCGAGCTTTTGCAGGCAGCACAGGCCACACCCGTCGCATAACGACTCCCACTCCTCTTGATCGAGTTGTTCGAGGGTTTTGCGTATCCAGAAAGGTTCGACTTTGGCGGCCATGGCTCAAGCATCAACATCAGGTGGTGAAAAGGCCGCCAGTCTAGTGCCCCAGCCCCTGCGGGCCAAGTGCTGGCGACTGCCGGTAGAACAGGACTTGTCAGTTATGCCGCCGCGAAGTAGCTTTGCGAGTCGCAACGACCCATGCCAAGGTGCCATTAACGCTCAACCGCGTTGCATTCAGGGCAATTGCCCCGGGTCTGAAAAACCTCACTGCCCAGCTCAACTGCGCGCGTCGGTTTTTACTCAACTTTTCCTTCATAAACGTAGTCAGGAAACTCGTCCATGAGCGCTAATCCCCGCGTTGCCGAATATGCCATTCACCCACAGTTCACTGATCGCTGGTCGCCGCGCGCCTTCACCGGTGAAAGTATCCCTGAAGAAACCCTGCTGAGCTTTTTCGAAGCGGCTCGCTGGGCGCCGTCGGCCTACAACTCGCAGCCATGGCGTTTTCTCTACGCGCGCCGCGATACGCCGAACTGGGAGCGTTATCTGGGCCTGCTGAACGAGTTCAACCGCAGTTGGGCGCAACACGCCTCGGCCCTGGTGATCGTGATCTCGAAAACCACCTTCACCGCGCCAGGCGCCACCGAAGAAACCGCCGCCCTGTGGCACACCTTCGACACCGGTTCCGCCTGGGGTCATTTGGCCCTGCAAGCCTCTATCAGCGGCTGGCACACCCACGGCATGGCCGGTTTCGATCAGGAACTGACCCGCAAGGAGCTGAATATTCCTGAAGGCTACGCACTGCACGCAGCGGTGGCGATCGGCAAGCTGGGTGACAAGGCAACCCTCGCCGATTACCTGCAAGCCCGGGAAATCCCAAGCCCGCGTCGCCCATTGAGCGAGCTGGCGGCTGAAGGTGATTTCAGCCTGTAAGCCACACTGAAAAAACAATGTGGGAGCGAGCCTGCTCGCGATGACGGTTTCACATTCAACCTTGATGTTAGATGTGCAGGCCTCATCGCGAGCAGGCTCGCTCCCACAGTTGATCGGGGTTGATCAGTAGCCGCGTGTGAAATCCACTTCGCCGCGCAACGCTTCACCCGCCTGAAACGCCCGCAGATTCTCGATAAACAGCTGCACCATCATCGGCGGTGAGGTGGGTGCCGAGCTGTGGCCAGTCAGCAGCAAGCCCCAGGCGGTCCAGAATGGATGGCGCTGCGGCAACGGTTCCTGACGGCAGACGTCGATCACCGCCCCCGCCAGGTGCCCTTCCTTCAGGGCCTCGACCAGATCCGCATCGACTACCGCCACGCCACGCCCGACGTTGATGAACAAACCGGTCGACTTGAACTGCTTGAACAACGCGGCGTTGTACAGGTCGTGAGTGTTCGGCGTATTCGGCAGCAGGTTGATCACGTAATCGACTTCACCGACCAGGCGCCCCAGAGCCTCCAGCCCCGCGACTTCAATGAACGGCGCCTGCTCACGCGGCGTACTGGCGATCCCGTACAGCTTGACGCCAAAAGGCACCAGGAACTGCGCCACGCTCTGACCGATATCGCCGGTACCGACGATCAGCACCTTGCGCCCCGCCAGGCTCTGGCCCAGACGGTTGTCCCACTTGCGCTCGACCTGGCTGACCAATCGCGCCAGTACTTCGCGCTCATGGCCAAGCATGTAGGTCAGCACATATTCAGCCATCATCTGACCGAAAATCCCGACCGCACGGGTCAGCCGGTAGTGGCGTGGCAAGCCGTCGGCGAGCAACGGTGTAATACCGGCCCAGGTCGATTGCAGCCACTGAGGCTCGTGACCTTGACGCAACAGCGTCGCCAACAGGTCCGGCTGGCCGAGCCAGACCGGGCAGTCGGCGGCCAGGCTGGCCAATTCAGCGGAGTCGCCGCTGGTCAGTACTTGCAGTTCAGGTGCGGCCTGACGCAACAGTTGGGCATATACAGCGTGGTCGTGTTCGGCAATCAGAACGCGCATGGTTCAAACCTTCAAAAACAGTGCACAAGACCGCCAAAGGAGTGTTTCTCCCTCGCTCGCGGCCCTCGCCAAAATAATCAATTCCATTGTTTCCAGAGGCTCTGGACAGAGCCCCTACAGATATCCGTCAAACCGGATCATTGCGTCGTAGCAGCTCTTCCGGCAAGTGTTCGATGTACTCGTCTTCAGCCGGCGGCATTTGCAGGTGATAGCCCTGCTTGTCGAGGTTTTCCAGGACCACCGTGATGTCTTCGCGCGAGAGCTTGCGCTCGGGGGTCAACACCAGGTCGAAGGCGTGATGCGGTTTGCCGAACGCCAGCAGCAGGTTTTCCGGGACGCGCTCCAGTGCATCGCTTTTGAGCACATAGAGGTACATCTCGTTTTTCTTCAGGCTTCGGTAGATAGAGCAAATACGTTTCAAGGCTGTTCTCCGGCAGTGGCCAGGCAGTCGAGCAGGGCCTGGCCCATCAATTCGCGGCGCCAGCCACGCAGCGAATCAGGCAATTGGTAAGGGCCCTCGGGGAAGCCGCTCTTGAGCAAGGCTTCGAGGGTTTTCTTGCGCAGCATCAGTTCCGGGGCAATGTTCAAGCGTTCAGCTTCGGCCTGACCGAGCGCCCGCAGACGCTTGACCAGTGCCGCGGCTTCCACCGGCAAGGGCTCCGGCACCGCTGGCGGCCACTGGTCCGGCGGGACACTGCCCGCCTGCTTGATCAAGCCCAGCAGAAACTCACCGTCCTGGCGCACGGTGCGCGGGTGCATGTCTTCGATTTTCGCCAGTGCCCCGAGATTGTCCGGTTGGGTGCGTGCCAGCGGCCACAACGAATGCTCGCGCACGATGCGGTTGCGCGGCAGGTCGCGGGCACGGGCTTCGCGCTCGCGCCAGGCGCAGAGTTCGCGCAGCACCGCGAGTTGGGCGCGGGAGAGTTTCCAGGCCAGCTTGGCCTCGCGATACACCTCGTAAGGGTCGACCTCGCGGCGCAGGTTGGCCACCAGTTCGGCGCCATCTTCCAGGACCCAGGTGTACTTTTCGTCCGACAGCTTCGGCCGCAGACGCACGAAAAGCTCCGCCAGATGCACGGCATCTTCGGCGGCGTAGCTGATCTGGGTTTCCGAGAGCGGACGTTGCAGCCAGTCGGAACGGGTCTCACCCTTGGGCAGGTCGATGCCGAGCACTTCCGACACCAGACGCGAGTAACCCATGGAGAAGCCCAGGTTCAGGTAGGCAGCCGCCAGTTGCGTGTCGAACAATGGCGCCGGCAGGCTGCCGGTCAAGCGCAGCAGGACTTCGAGGTCTTCGCTGCAGGCGTGCAGCACTTTGACCACTGCCGGGTTTTCCAGCAATTGGGCCAGCGGTTGCCAGTTGTCGATCGTCAGCGGATCAATCAGGAAAGCCCGCTCGCCATCGCCAATCTGCAACAGGCCGGCGATCGGATAAAAGGTGTCGACCCGCATGAATTCGGTGTCGAGGGCGACGAACGGCAACTGCTGCCATTGGGCGCAAAACTGACCGAGGCTATCGTTGTCGCGAATCCAGTGAATATCGATGGCCACACGGCTCTCCCTTGAAGAATGGCGCGCAGTATATATCGGCCCCGGCGATTTCCGCGCACTGACTGAGCAAGCGCTTGAGCAAAACTCCCGCGGCTCGAGAAGAATAGGACAACTAGTCGGCTTTATGCAGCACGTAGACTCGCGGCAGATCGCTGCCAGGCAGGGTGTCCAGGTATTTGAGCGTCTTGAAGCCCGCTTGCCGGAACTCTGCCTCAAGTTGGGCCTTGGTCGCCAATTGACGCGGTTGGGCATCCTCGCCGAACCGCGCACGCAGCTTGAAGTACCCATCTCGCTGTACTGACACGATCAGCGCGTCGCGACTGACCCGGTGAAATTCACGCAGTATCGCCAGGCGGTGCTCACTGTTTTCGATGTGCTGAAACAACTGTGTGCAAAAAATGCAATCCACGGCATTTTCCGGCAAACCGATGGTGAATGCCGAGCTCTGAAAGGTTTTGACCCGTTTGAGCAGCTCGGCCGGATGATGAGTCTGGGCGTGGTCGAGCATTTCCTGGGACGGGTCGGTGGCGAGAATCACCCGGTTGGTGTGCTCGGCCAGCACCGGCCAGTTGCCCCCTGCCCCGCAGGCCACATCGAGAATCAGCCCCGGCTCGCCAGCCGCCTTGAGTGCGCGCCGCACCAGTCGCTTGCCGCGCCACTGCAAAAACCGCTGCACCAGCCCACGGGGATGCGGCTGGAGGCAGACTCGAGCGTGCTCCTGATCGTAGCGTCGAGCAAATTCGTGCTCGACTGAGGATGGGGGTTGCGCAGACATAACTGGCGACTCTTGATAAAGGGAACGACTGACTGGCGACAGGTTATCAAGCTGCGCGTGAAAAAAAGGTTTAATCACGATACAGGCTCTAGCCTGCCGCTTTCAGCATTACGCCTGATGCAAATACCAGCGCCAGTCCTGCTCCCCGACCTCCCCCATGAACGTACGGTACTCGGCGCGTTTCACGGCCAGGTAAACCCCGAGGAATTGCGCGCCGAACGCATCGCGCGCCCAGGCCGAAGCTTCCAGCGCGCGCAACGTGGTCAGCCAGTCGGTCGGCAGCAACTCGCTGGCTTGCGCGTAGCCATTGCCTTCGACCGGGGCGCCGGGGGCGCGCTGTTCGCGAATGCCGTGATGAATACCGGCCAGAATCGCCGCAGCCGCCAGGTAAGGGTTGGCGTCGGCGCCACAGATGCGGTGCTCGATGTGCCGGGAAAACGCCGGTCCGCCCGGCACGCGCAGGCTCACGGTGCGGTTGTCCACGCCCCAGGTCGCGGCCAGTGGCGCGTAGCTGTTGGTCTGGAAACGCCGATAGGAATTGGCATTGGGGCAGAACATCAGCAATGAATCGAGCAAAGTGCCGAGCATGCCGCCCACTGCGTGCTTGAGCAGCGGCGTGCCGTCCGGCGCCTCACTGGCGAACAGGTTGTTGCCGTGCTTGTCCGCCAGACTGACGTGCAGGTGCATGCCGGTGCCCGCCAGGTCATCAAAGGGTTTGGCCATAAAACACGCGACCATCCCGTGCCGGTGCGCCACGCCTTTGACCAGACGCTTGTAACGCACCGCTTCGTCCATTGCTTGCAACGCATCGCTGCGGTGCTCGAGGGTGATTTCCACCTGACCCGGGGCGTACTCGGAAATCGCCGTGCGTGCCGGGATGCCCTGGAGTTTGCAGGCCGCATAGAGATCAGCGAGAAACGGTTCGATCTGCTCCAGTTCACGCAAGCCGTAGACCTGGGTTGTCCGTGGCCGGCCGCCGTCGACATCCCGCGCGGGTTGCGGGCGACCGTTGCTGTCGCGTTGCTGGTCGAGCAGGTAAAACTCCAGCTCTGCCGCCATCACCGGGTAATAACCATCGGCCTTGAGCCCGTCGATCACCTTGGCCAGCAAATGCCGCGGATCGGCCACGGTCGCCGGCAGGCCCTCCTGCGGGTGCATGCTGACTTGCACCGCCGCCGTCGGAATCTGCCGCCACGGCATGCGCTGCAAACTGCCACTGAGCGGATAGGCCCGGCAATCGATATCGCCAACCTCCCAGACCAGCCCGGAGTTTTCCACATCGTCACCATTGATCGTCAGCCCGAGAATGGTGCTCGGCAGCGGCCGGCCGCTTTCATAGACCGCCAGCAGTTCATCGCGATGGAGCAGTTTGCCGCGCGGCACGCCGTTGTTGTCGAGGATGAACAACTCGAACATCTCGATATCCGGGTTGAGTTCAAGGAAGGTCAGGGCTTCTTGCTTCGAGGCAAAGGGAGTCGTAGTCATGGGAACACTCGTATTTCCGCGTCAGGCAAACGCACAGGCGCCGCCAGTTGAATCCCTGCACATGAGGCAAGGACCGTTGAGAAGACTTAACGGGAAATACAGGCATCCGGCGGGCGCGCATGGCGACAGTGCCACAACGCCCAAAAGGCCAGTTCAGAAGGCAGTGCAGACAGGTTCAGGGCGGTGGCGGATGTGAACCGACGCCGATGCTGACGGCATGACGCATGAGCGCCAGGCGAAGCCTCGGGGTGAGTGTCGACTGAGCAACCGTCCATAGAGAACACCGCAGAACACAGAGGCTGAGCAGCGTCACACGCAGTGATAAGCCGTTAAATCCAGACTTGAAGAACCTTGGTTGCGGATTGGCTAAACAATCGCGGGTGTTTGCGGGCAATTGGCTGCCTGCAATGCGTGATTGCATGGACTTGAGCACCGAATGGCACGCCCACTCAGCAGCCGCTACTTCAAGTGCCTTTACGAGTAATACCCTCCCTTTACGCGCCCCCTTGGTTACCAGGAGCCATAGGGAATACCGAACTGGTCGATGTAGGCTTTGGACTCTTCTGACAGAAAGTAATACTCACCATTTGTCTTGCCCCTGTAAGGGCCTTCGGGGTTGATCGTGCCTTGTACGCGGGTGACTTCGGTCGACTTCAGGCAAGGGCCACCCAAATACACTTTGGCGATACCGCCCGGTGCCAGACCAACAATCAGCAGCTTTCGGTAGTCCGTTTTCCATTTGCCGACGGCACCGCAATAAGCCTCTTCACCCTTGAGCATGGTGGTTCGAGCCGATTCGGGAATCTCGATATACGCCTCGTAGGTCTGCGGCTCGGCCAGCGACTGCCAGCGTACGTAGACCAAGCGGGGGAGACCTGCACCGGTTACGCGTCGACCACTCCCTCCCGGATGCTCGGCCCAACCTTTGGGGTTGCCGCGAAACGTCGTCGGTATGCCTTTACTGAGTGCTCGCGGATAACCTGTGGTCACTCCTCCGCTGCCCGCACCGCGAAACACGCGTCCATTGATATCAACCACGTCCGCCGTTTCGATCCAGGCTTCCATGTAGGCAGGACCAAAAAAGTTGAGCTTCCACGCGTCATAAGGCAGTGACCGACCAAGGCCCTTGGTGCATCCCCCCAAGAGCAACGCCAATAACATTGCAACACTCGCTTTAACTGCGGG